>JAZOCH010000030.1:0-3441 GCA_045596425.1 Acutalibacteraceae bacterium
ATGAGCCAGAACTCGATGCGCTACAACTGGACCGAGGAAGAAGTCGACGCGAAGCTCAAGCAGATCATGTACAACATCTACTGGAACTCCTTCAATGCTGCGAAGAAGTACGGTATGGACGGCGATCTGGTTGCCGGTGCAAACATTGCCGGCTTCGAGAAGGTCGCGGACGCGATGATGGCACAGGGTATCTGCTGATCCACAACAGAACATACCAAAAGGAGCCAACCGACATTCGGTTGGCTCCTTTTTCGTTGGTGCTTACATATCCAGTTCGATGACATCCTCGTTTTCGTCCAGCAAAAACAGCAATTCATCGTAGGTCGCCTCGCGCGGCATACGCACCGCAAATGTGCAGGTAAGAATATTGTCGTTTGCTTTTTTGACACAAAAAAACTCAATGTGCATCCGATGCTCCGCCAACTGCTTGCGTATACGCTCGGTCACCTGCGGCGAGTAACGCACGCGCATCTGCACTTGATTGATTGCCGTACCCTCCAAACGGTTGATGGTGCTGTGGAGAATGAACTGCCATACAATAATGAGTGCCGTCACGAACAGGCTGACCGCGTACATCCCTGCGCCCATAGCCATACCGACCGCCGCCGTTGACCACAAGCCTGCCGCCGTGGTCAAGCCGCGGATAGACGCATCCTTGATAAAAATTACACCGGCGCCGAGGAATCCGATACCCGTGACGATGTTCGAGGCGACACGGGTGGGATCGACATCCACCCCTGCGACATTCATCAGATCGGTAAAGCCGTATTTCGACACCACCATCACCAACGCCGCGCCGATAGCCACGATAACGTGCGTACGGATGCCGGCCTCCTTTTGCCGATGGCTGCGTTCCGTGCCGATGACCGCACCGAGCAATGCAGCGAGAAAGATACGCAATATCCACACACCTTCGTTGTGTAAGAACGCCGTTAACCGGTCCATTGTCTGTCCCCCTAAAAAACATCGCTCCGTTGCCGTACGCTTATTTTCTTACATTCTATTCATTCTTATGCATTCTATTACAAAAACATCCCGCGCTACGGCTATCGCACACAAATGTTTCGTATAGCATACACTGATAATAAGACATTGGCCAGGAGGGATGATATGCGCTTATGTGAGCTCAAAGCAGGACAACGTGCAAGGGTGACGGCGCTCAACAGCGTTGGCGCTATGCGGCGGCGATTGCTGGATATCGGGCTGATTGAGGGCACCGTGGTGGAGTGCATCGGTCGCAGTCCAGGCGGCGACCCGGCGGCTTACCTTATCCGCGGCGCGGTCATTGCCATCCGAGACTGCGACAGTGCGGATATTTTGGTAGAAAGTCGGGATGAGCCATGGGATTGACGAAAAACGCCGCAGGGCGCGGCGCTGTGGATAACGGGCTGACCATCACCCGAACGGACGGCGAACGCGTCATCGCGCTTGCCGGCAACCCAAATGTCGGCAAAAGCACACTGTTTAACGCACTGACGGGAATGAAACAGCACACCGGCAACTGGCCGGGAAAAACCGTCACCAACGCGCAAGGACGATGTGCCAGTGGTCAACAGCGCTATGTCTTGGTGGATATTCCCGGAACCTATTCGCTGATGGCGCATTCCGCCGAGGAGGAGGTTGCACGGGATTTTATCTGTTTCGGTCAGCCCGACGCGGTCGTGGTGGTGTGCGATGCCACCTGTCTGGAACGCAATCTCAATTTGGTGTTGCAGGTTATTGAGGTCGGCGTACCCGTTGTGGTGTGTGTCAATCTGATGGATGAAGCCAAGCGAAAACGCATCACCGTGAACATACCAACATTGGAAGAACGCTTAGGCGTACCCGTTATCCCTACGATTGCGCGCAAAAAGCACACGCTCAACGCCTTGCTCAAACGACTCGACGGCAATATCGAAACACCAGCAGCCCCCGTCACCGTTTACGCACCGCCCATCGAGGAGGCAATCACAGCACTCGAATCGGTACTGGCATCCGTTGTAGGGAACGATTTCCCTCTGCGCTGGTTAGCACTGCGCTTGCTGGAACGAGACGTCTCCTTAGCCGCCACCCTGCGCGCAGTACTCGGCTATGAGCTGACCGAGGTGCCGAACGTTGCCGCCGCATTGGCAGAGCAACGCGTACAATTAGCCGCAAAGGGCTTACAAGGCGAAGCCATACGTGACAGCATCGTCGGTAGCCTTGTGCAACAAGCAAATGACGTCTGCAAAGGAACTATCCTTTACACGAACGTTCTCTACGCGGAAACAGATCGTCGCGCCGACCGTGTACTCACGGGACGGTTGTTCGGGTATCCCGCGATGCTCCTGCTGCTGATGCTGATCTTCTGGATAACCATTCAGGGCGCTAACCTCCCCTCACAGCTGTTGGCGGACGCGTTGTTTTGGATACAAGAGAGATTAAGCACGTTGTTTGCCGCACTCCACGCCCCCGTGTGGCTGCACGACGCGTTGGTGCTGGGCGTGTATCGCACGCTTGCGTGGGTTGTTTCGGTGATGCTGCCGCCGATGGCCATTTTCTTTCCGTTGTTCACTTTGTTAGAAGACGTCGGCTATCTGCCGCGCATTGCCTACAATCTTGACCGTCCGTTTGCGCGCTGCAACGCCTGCGGCAAGCAAGCACTGACAATGTGTATGGGGTTTGGCTGTAACGCGGCAGGCGTAGTCGGATGCCGCATCATCGACTCACCGCGCGAACGACTGCTCGCCATCCTCACCAACAACTTCGTCCCCTGCAACGGGCGATTCCCCACCCTGCTGACGTTATTAAGCATCTTTTTCATCGGCACCGTTGGACGTGGCGCGTCCTTTGCCACGGCAGCCCTGCTCACCGCCGTGATTCTGCTGGGGATTGCCGCCACCTTTGCCGTCACGTGGATTTTATCGCGCACGCTGCTCCGCGGCAAGGCATCCTCCTTTACACTGGAAATGCCGCCGTATCGCCGTCCCCAATTCGGGCAGGTGTTGGTGCGCTCGGTTTTTGATCGCACGTTGTTTGTTCTCGGGCGCGCGGCGGCCGTTGCCGCGCCTGCCGGCTTGCTGCTATGGGGTCTGGCGAACATCCACACCGGGGGAACCTCCCTGCTCAATCACTGCGCAGAATTCCTCGACCCATTTGCTCGCTTGATGGGCTTAGACGGGGTTATCCTTATCGCGTTTATACTCGGGTTCCCTGCCAACGAAATCGTCATTCCCATCATTCTGATGGCGTATCTCTCCGCGGGAAGCCTAACGGAGATTACCGAAGCCACACAACTACGCACCATTTTGGTTGACAACGGCTGGACGCCGCTGACTGCCGCCTGCACCGTGCTGTTCTCCCTGTTCCACTGGCCTTGCTCCACCACGTTGCTCACCATCCACAAGGAAACCGGCAGTGCCAAATGGACGGCGCTTGCCGCGGTGCTTCCCACCATCATCGGCATAGCGCTGTGTATGCTGT
>JAZOCH010000031.1:0-2804 GCA_045596425.1 Acutalibacteraceae bacterium
AAGGGTAAAGTAAAGCGGGGCAGAGAACCTCTCTGCGCCGCTTTGATTTTACATCACCGATTGGGTTGCCTCGTACAGCTTGGCGTAAAAGCCGCCCTTTTGCAGTAGTTCAGCATGGGTGCCTTGCTCGCGGATGCCCTCGTTATCGATGTATACGATGCAATCCGCGTTGCGGATGGTGGACAGTCGGTGCGCCACCACCAGCGTGGTGCGCCCCTGCGACAACGCTTCCAGCGCCGTCTGGATGCGCGCCTCGGTGACGGTATCCAGTGCGGAGGTTGCCTCATCCAGCAACAAAATCGGCGGATTTTTGAGGAAGATACGCGCGATGCTCACGCGCTGCTTTTGTCCGCCCGACAGCATAATGCCGCGCTCACCGACAAAGGTGTTGTACCCATCGGGCAGTGCCATAATGGCATCGTGGATCTCCGCTTTTTTGGCGGCCTCCATCACCTCTTCGTCGGTAGCATCCAGCCGTCCGTAACGGATGTTCTCCATCACGGTGGTGGCGAAGATCATCACGTCCTGCTGGACGATGCCCACCTGCTCGCGCAGAGAACGCAAGGTGACGTCTCCGATGTCCTGCCCGTCCACGGTGATGCGCCCCTGCGCAATATCGTAGAAGCGCGGAATGAGGTGGCACAGCGTGGTTTTACCGCCGCCCGACGGACCGACCAGCGCCACCGTCTTGCCGGCAGGAATGTCCAGATTTACGTGTTCCAGCACATTAATGCCCTCATCGTAATGGAAGGTCACGTCCTCCAAGCGGATATGGCCGCCGTCGCAGACGAGGGGCTTGGCATCGGGCTTGTCCGTGATATCGGGCTCCACCGCCATCAGCTCCTGAAACCGCAAAAAGCCTGCCATCCCCGTGGTGTATTGCTCCACGAAATTCGCCAGTTTACGGATAGGTGCGAGGAAAGACGAAATATACATCGTGAATACCAAGAGATCAACGTATTCCAGCTTCTGCCCGATAATAAGCAGACCGCCGGCAGCTATCACCGCAACGTTGATCAGATTGGTGATGATATCCGAGCCGGCACCGAAGATACCCATTTGCTTATAAAATCCGTTACGCGCGGTGCGGTAGGCATCACTGCCTGCCTGAAAACGTGCCAGCTCGTACGGCTCGTTAGTAAACGCCTTGGCAGTACGCACGCCCGAAATGCCCGACTCGATATCGCTGTTGATAATCGCGATCTTCTCCTTAACCTTGCGGCTGGATGCGCCCATATGCTTGCGGCGCATCACGGTAAAGCCGATGAGTATGGGTACCAATATGGTGATGACCAGCGCCAGTTCCCAGCGGATGGAGAACATAATAATCACCGAGCCGACGAGAGTAATGAAGGAGATAAACAAATCCTCGGGGCCGTGGTGCGCCAGCTCCACCACCTCGAACAAATCGCTGATGACACGGGACATCAGCGACCCCGTGCGGTTTTTATCGTAAAAACGAAACGACAGCTTTTGCAGATGGGAGAACAAGTCCCGTCGCATATCCGTTTCCATATACACGCCCAGCATATGCCCCTTGTAGGTGACGAAGAACTGGAACGCCCCCTTGACGATATACGCGCCGACCAACACCAGCATCCACACGTAAAACGCGCGAAACGCATCGGCAGGAAGCAAGGTGTTAAGCGCGTATTTGGAGATCAGCGGATACACCAGATCCACCGCCGCGATAAAAAACGCGCAGATAAGATCCAGCACAAATAACCGCCTATACGGTTTATAATACGCAATAAATTTTTTAATCATAGCACGTCCCTCCGTAAACAAGTATATAATAGCGCAAATTCCGTGATTTTGCAACTAATTTACGCATACAGTATAGCGGAGGGGATTACAATGTTTGTTATCATTAACCGAAAGCCTGCGTACGTGGCGGTGGCGGCGTGCGTGGCGCTGGTGATGGGGCTGTTGTCGCTCGGGGTACACCGCGAGCGTGCGGCGCAAACCGCCGCACGCGCGGATAACTGGGGGCTGAGTTTTCAGCAAGAGGGACAGCCGCCCGTTGCCAACGCCTCCACCGAGCAGTTGGCACAATATAACGCCTGTTACGTTGGGGATACGGCGCAAAAGGTGCTGTATCTCACCTTTGATGCCGGATACGAAAACGGCTACACGCCGGCCATTCTGGATGCGCTCAAAAAACATAACGTACAAGCGGCGTTTTTCGTGGTGGGGCATTATTTGGAAACCGCACCCGACTTGGTCAAGCGGATGGTGGCTGAGGGACACATCGTCGGCAACCACACCTATCATCACCCCGATATGTCCGCCATCCGCGACGAGGCAGCGTTCCGAAAAGAACTGGAACAGACCGAGGCGCTGTATCAGGAGATTGTCGGCTCACCGATGCCCAAGCTTTACCGTCCGCCGCAAGGGAAATACAGCGTAGAAAATCTCAAAACCGCGCAAAAACTGGGGTATAAGACGCTGTTTTGGAGTCTGGCGTACGTCGATTGGATGCAGGATAAACAGCCGTCTGCCCAGCAAGCGTTTGACAAGCTGCTGCCAAGGGCACATAACGGCGCGGTGGTGCTGCTGCACAGCACCTCGGCAACCAACGCGCAAATTCTTGACGAACTGCTGACAAAATGGGAGCAGGCAGGGTACACATTCGGGCAGATTTCGCAACTGTGCGGCGTATAAACAGGCGATTTTCGGCAATACTGTGATTGGTCAATCGACCAATCCGGCAGAAAGGAGATCGTACCATGGATAAAGCCAATCACAGCATCCGCTGCACCGTGTCTTCCTGCGTGAACCACTGCGACTGCGAGAACTATTGC
>JAZOCH010000032.1:0-6687 GCA_045596425.1 Acutalibacteraceae bacterium
GCATCATATGTTCGTCCTCCCATTTTATAGAAACTTGTGCAATGTATAATCCTTGCAATATAACATATATATTTTATCACGAAACAAACGTGATTTCAACACAAAAATAAAAATTTTTCGAGTTTTTTATGCCGCATCGGACGCCGTTGTACTGCTTGTGTCGGATACCCCCGTGTCCTCCGTACTCGGCGGTGCATTATCGGGTTTTTTTAGGTCATCCGCCGGGGTATACACCGCACGGTCATTCTCTCCGTTATCGTCAGCATACGAGGTCATATCCACCTGCCCTGTCACCGTTTCGCCGTTCTTCTCGATCAGCGTGGGAAGCAGATGCGTGAACGCCGTCACCTGCGCAGTCAAATTGGACTCGTTGCCGAGCAGAATCTCCACTCGGTCTTTCCACCATAGGCTCAAAGAGGTTTTCTCTGTCACGTCAATAGCGGTGATTCCTTGCAACGCGTTTTTCTCTACCGCATCGATGATGGTGGTACAAATACGCAAGCTACGCTCATCCAGCGCCTCACCGCCGAGCATAGTCTCCGTCGGCTGGGCACCGATAACACGCGGCAGGTCGACGGGAAGATTTTCGGTGGTTACCTGTTCGAGAATGTGGTTGTTTCTGCCGACGATCAGCCAATCCTGCGGCAGCTGCACAGCGGCAAGCACCTCCGCCTCCGCTACCCGAATGCACACGGTAGAAAACGAGGTGTTTTTGACCTCCACGTAATCCAAATACGGAAACGCTTGCAGAACACGATTGCTCGCCTGCACCTTGTTGACTGCGAGCAGGCTCTGATTAACAAACAAGCCACTCGCGCGAATGATATCCTCCTTGGGATAACGCACCGTTCCCTCGCCGTCGATAAATTCCACCTCAATGGCTTTGACACCGAAGAAGGAAGCGCTCTCGCCCTTGGATGCCTTGGCAATTTCAATGACACCCCACACAATGGCGGCGATAAGAAACACCGCCACGACCAATGCCGTCACCAAACGAATGATGCGCCGACGGCGACGGCGGCGGCGTTTTTCAGCGCGGCGCGCCTCCATGCTGTTAATCGGTGCGTTGTTGTTCATAGTGTCTCATTCCTTTATGTTGAAGTTCGTCGGATATCGGCACCGACCATCCGCAGACTGTCGGTCAGACCCTCATAGCCTCTGTCCAGATGCTTTAATTCGGTAATAACGGTTTCGCCCGAGGCGGCAAGCGCCGCAATAACCAGTGCCGCGCCGCCGCGCAGATCAGTGCACGCTACGCTCGCTCCCTGCAAGGCGGATACGCCCTCCACCACCGCGACACGCCCATCCACGCGGATACGCGCGCCCATACGGGCAAGCTCGTCAACGTATTTATATCGATTTTCAAAAATGCTCTCCACAAACACGCTGGTGCCGTCCGCCACGCACGCCGCCGCCAACAGCTCCGCCGCGGCATCCGTGGGAAAGCCGGGGTACGGCATCGTGCGCACCGTTCCGAGTGAACGAAGTCGCCGTGGCGTCTTAATGGACACCGTTTGCAAACCATCGGTCGCCGCGCACGAGCGAAAAGTACAGCCGCTCTCCTCCAACGAGGGGAAGACAGGAGAAATATGCTCGGCGCAACAGCGGTGCAGAGTCAGTTCGCCGCCCGTGACCGCCGCGGCTGCAAGATAGGTCGCCGCCTCAATGCGGTCGGGCATTACCCGATAGCTACACCCGTGCAAGCGCGGCACACCCTCAATAATCAACACACCGTCCGCTTCACTGCGGATACGCGCACCGCAGGCGTTCAAGTAGTTGCATAAGTCCTGAATTTCCGGCTCTCGTGCGGCGTGCCGAAGCACGGTCGTCCCCTGCGCCGTACACGCGGCAAGCAACACGTTCTCCGTTGCCCCCACGCTGGGAAAAGCAAGGGTGATTTCCGCACCCTGCAATCCGTTATCCGCCCGACAGCAGATATGTCCGTGTCGTTCCTCCACCGTCACACCCAAGCGGCGCAACGCCGCCAAATGCAGGTCGATGGGACGTGGCCCCAGCTCACAGCCACCGGGATAGCTCATGGTTGCTTCGCCGCAACGGGCTATGATCGCCCCCAAAAACACGATGGACGAGCGCATCTCGCGCATCAAATCGTCGGGAATATGACTCCCGATGGGCGCAGTCGCATCTACTGTGACCGTGTCTTGCTGTCGCGCGGTGCGACAGCCAAGATGGCGCAAGATCGCCATCGATGCCCGTACATCCGACAGATGTGGGCAATTATGTATTTCGCTGGTGCCGTGCACCAGTAAGGTTGCCGCCAACAGCGGCAAGGCGCTGTTCTTCGCGCCGTGGATGATCACCTCACCGCACAGCCGTTGTCCGCCGCGCACGGTAATCGTTTCCATACTGCATCCTCCTCTCCGCATCCCAGTGTATGCGGAACCAAGAGGAGGTGTTCTTATTTCATTTTGTCGCAGATAGCGCGGTAAATGCGCTCATCCGCGTCGGCGATCGCCATTTTGCGCACGTTTTGCGCCATTGCCTGCAACCGCTCGGGGTTATCGGTGATGGCACAAATCTCCTGCCACAACCGTTCACCCGTGAGGTCTTTTTCCTCAATACACACCGCCGCGTCCTTCTCGACGAGCGTCATCGCGTTGTGGTATTGGTGGTTCTCCGCCACGTACGGGGACGGAATGAGAATCGACGGTTTGCCTGCCGCCGGCAGTTCGCTGAGTGTCATGGCACCGCAACGGCAAATCACCAGATCCGCCGCCGCCATACATTGCGGCATATTGTCGATATATTCGCGCACGGAAATACCGTCCGCCGCCAGCGGCACGCCTGCCTTACTAAGCGCGGCAGACATCGTATCATAGCCGCTCTTGCCCGTGCCGTGAATGTGCTGTAATTTCCCCTGCCGCTTACTTAACGCCAGCACCTCAGTCATCGCCTCGTTAATACGGCGAGCGCCCAAGCTACCGCCGAAGGACAGCACCAACGGACGTTCATCCAGTCCGAGAGCCGCCCGTGCCGCCGCCTTAGTCTCGGTGAGAAAATCGGGGCGAAGCGGATTGCCCGTGACGATGACCTCGCACCCTTGCGGCAGATGTTTTTTCGCCGCCTCACTGCACAGCAGTACCGTGGCGCCCTCCTTGGCAAGCATCTTCACCGTCACGCCGGGGTAGGCGTTGGATTCGTGTACCAGCGTCGGCACACCGTGGCGAATCGCCTCGCGCAGCACGGGGCCGGACACGTAGCCGCCCGTGCCAATGGCAACATCGGGCGAAAACTCCTTGACGATTTTCGCCGTGGCGATGCTGGACGTCACCACGTTGACCGCCGCGAGGATGTTGCGCCCGATATTTTTGACGGACAGCCGCCGCTGAAAACCGCGCACGCTTACCGTCCGAATGGCATAGCCTGCGGCAGGCACCAGCCGCGTTTCCATACGTCCCTTTGCTCCGACAAACAGAATTTCGGCATCGGGATGCTCTTTTTTTATCTTATCGGCAATCGCCAAGGCAGGGTTGATATGCCCTGCGGTGCCACCGCCCGTCATCAATACGCGCATACGGTCATCTCCTCTTATCACGCCTTTTCCATATGTGCCTGCCGTGATATCGACAGCACCACGCCCATCTGCAACATCAGCATCAAAATGGACGTGCCGCCGTAACTAAAAAACGGCAGGCTAATACCCGTGTTGGGCATCAGGTTGGATACTACCGCGACGTTAATTGCCACCTGCAAGCCGATCTGCAAGGTAAGACCAATGGCGAGCATACAGCCGAACTTATCGGGAGAGCGCATCCCAATGACAAAGCCGCGCCACACCAGCACGCCGAACAGCACCAACACCAGCACCGCGCCGACAAAGCCCATCTCCTCGCAAAACACCGAGAAAATAAAGTCGTTCTGCGGCTCGGGGAGGAACAAATGCTTCTGCCGCGAATCGCCGGGGCCGAGGCCGAGCAAACCGCCCGAACCGATGGCATACAATGACTGGATGGTCTGCCACGCGTGGTCCTTACCCGACATACCGTCGGCAAAGGTGATTTCGTTGGCGTAGGATTCCAGCGGATGCAACCACACCAAAATGCGGTCCTGCTCATAGCCGAGCACCGCGACCATAAATATCACACCTGCGACACCAACGCCGATAACACCGAGCAACCACCCGATGCGCACGCCGCCGATATACATCATCGCAAAGCCGAGCAGACCGATAAGCAACGTACCCGACAAATGCGGCTCGATAATCACCAGCGCGCAGGTGATGCCCAGCAACAAAAACAGCGGTAAAAAGCCTTTGGTAAAGGTCTTCATTTTCTTGTGGTTGAGGGAAATCAGGTGCGCAAACAACAGCACCAACGCGAATTTTGCCATTTCGGACGGCTGAAACTGTCCCAGTCCGGGGATACGAATCCAGCGATGCACGCCCGTTGACGACGGCATCAAAAACGCCACAATCAGCAACGCCAAACTGAATAGCCATATCAGCCACGCAAACTTGTGCAGCACGTGGTAATCCACCATCGACACGATCAGCATACCAACAAGGCCGATGGCCACCCACAAAAGCTGTTTGCGGATGTAAAAATAGCTGTCGCCGTCCTGATAGTTAAAGGCGTAGACGTGGCTGGCGGAATACAGCGTTGCCAAACCGACGACCAGCACGATCATCAAAATTATGAAAAAAGGCATATCAAAGCCGCCCGTGAGGTTAAAAAACCGCCGTTTGAGCTTGTTTGCCGTCGGGAACGATCTCGTATCCGCTTTGGCCATAACGCCATTCTCCTCTCGTAAATATTGGGGGTAGCCTTACGCGTACAGCATCAGTAAAACACCGACGGCACTCCCGATGACCGTCACCAGTGTAAACACCGTGACGATTTTATTTTCGCTCCAACCGCACAACTCAAAGTGATGGTGAAGCGGACTCATTTTGAACAAACGCTTGCCGTGGGTGAGCTTAAAATAGCCAACCTGCAAAATAACCGACAGATTTTCGGCTATGTACAGAATACCCACGGGCACCAACAGAAAGGGCTGTTCGATGCCGAAGGCAAGGGCGGTCAACGCGCCGCCGATGAACAGCGAACCCGTATCCCCCATAAACACCTTCGCCGGATGCAGGTTCCACACGAGGAAGCCTGCCAGCGCGCCTGCGAGCGCTACCGCCAGCAAGCACTGACCGAACAAATTCGCCAGCCCTGCGAGCAGCAAAAACGCCAACGCGGCGGCAAAGCCCGTCATACCGCACAGACCGTCCACGCCGTCGGTGAGGTTGGTGGCATTGGACACCGCCACCACCACGAACACACAGAACGGAATAAACCATATACCCCAATTGACCTCGCCGAAGAACGGAATGGTAAACCGTCCGCCACCGTAGGTGTACAGCACAATCGCATACGCCGCCGACAACAACAGCTGTAACAGCATCTTCTGCATCGCGGTCAGGCCCATATTGCGCTTTTTGACCACCTTGATGTAGTCGTCAATAAACCCAATGGCACCGCAACCAAGCGCCAGCACCAAGCCGGCAATCAGCCGCGCGACGTCATAGGGGATGGCAAAAAGCCCCGGCACCTTCAACAGGCCGCCGACAAGCAGTGCCAGCAGAAACGCTACCGCCGTGGCGATGATAAACATAATGCCGCCCATCGTCGGGGTACCCTGCTTCTTTTGATGCCACGTCGGGCCGTCCTCCAAAATGGTCTGCCCGAATTTGAGCTTATGCAGCCACGGAATACACACCTTGCCGATTGCCGCGGAAATCACCAGAGATACCAGTCCCGTAACAATCAAAATGAGGCTGTTTTTCATAGTATCATCCTCCGTTTAGTTGATAGCCTCTGCCACCACTTCCCGTTCATCCAAATGGATGGTGCCGTCTTTGAGTATCTGATAGGTTTCGTGGCCCTTGCCTGCCAGCAGGATGGTATCCCCTGCCTGCGCGTTGGCAATCGCCCATCGAATCGCTTCAACGCGATTTTCAATAACGGTATAGGGCGTCTTGGTGTTCTCCAAGCCTGCCAAAATATCCGCAATGATGGCGGACGGTTCCTCGCTACGAGGGTTATCCGAGGTAACCACCACATAATCCGAAATCGCGGCGGCGATGGCGCCCATTTTGGGGCGTTTGGTCTTATCCCGATCACCGCCACAGCCAAACAGCGTCACCAAACGCCCGTTACAGCATTCTTTGAGCGTGCGGCAGATGTTTTCTAACCCATCGGGGGTGTGTGCGTAGTCAATGACCACGGTGAAATCTCGTCCCGTCGGCACCACCTCGGCACGACCTTTGACGCCCGTTGCGGCGCACAGTGCCTCCACCACGCAGTCAAACGGCATTCCCACCGCCAAGCAGGTGGTCGCCGCCGCCAAACCGTTGTACACCGAGAACTGACCGGGGATAGCGAGCTTTACGCGCCCGATGGCGCCCGTGCCGACCAGTTCAAACGACACGCCGTCCGCGCGGTGGCGAATGTTGTGTGCAACAAAGTCGGCGGTGTTATCCTTGGCGGAGAAGGTGGTCGTCGCACAAGGGACACCCTCCATCATTGCCGCCGTCCAATCGTCATCGAGGTTAAAAATACCCGTGCGGCACATCGAAAACAGCTTCTTCTTCGCCGCCATATAGTTTTCCATCGTTCCGTGGTAGTCGAGATGGTCCTGCGTGAGGTTGGTGAACACGCCGACGTCAAATACACAGCCTGC
>JAZOCH010000033.1:0-3668 GCA_045596425.1 Acutalibacteraceae bacterium
TTATGTACAGACGCTTATTTCAATGTGTACGGGAATATACGCGCCCGCCCGTTCTCACCCTGCTGTTGATGGTGGGTGAGACGGCCATGGAGTGCCTTATTCCCTTCATCACCGCCAATCTGGTCAACCAGATTCAGACCGGTACCGATATGACCACCATCCTGCGCACGGGCTTATTGCTCATCGCGATGGCGCTGGTTTCGCTTTGCTGCGGCGGTCTCGGCGGCGCTACCTGCGCGCGCGCCTCAGCAGGCTTTGCCAAAAATCTGCGCCACGACCTGTTCCACAAGGTGCAGACCTATTCCTTTGAGAACATTGACAAGTTCTCGTCGTCGTCACTGGTCACTCGTATCACCACCGACGTCACCAACGTGCAGATGGCGTATATGATGCTCATTCGCATCGCGGTGCGCGCACCGCTGATGCTGATATTCTCCATCATTATGGCGTATATTATGGGTGGTGCACTCGCCACCTCGTTCGTGGTGATTATCCCCCTGCTCGCCGGCGGCCTGATCATGGTCGCGCGCAAGGCGATGCCTGCCTTCCGCCGCGTGTTCAAGAAATACGACACGCTCAACGAATCCATTGAGGAAAACGTGCGCGGTATGCGTGTGGTCAAGGGCTTCTCGCGCGAGGAACACGAAAAGGCAAAGTTCGCCGTCGCTTCCGAGAATATCAAAAACGATTTTACCTACGCCGAGCGCATCGTGGCGCTCAACGCACCGCTGATGCAGTTGTGCGCGAATTTTAATATGGTGTTCGTTTTGCTGGTCGGCTCACGGCTCATCGTGCAACACGGCGGCGCGCTCATCAATGTCGGCGAGATATCCGCGATGCTCACCTACGGTATGCAGATCCTCATTCAGCTGATGATGCTGTCGATGATTTACGTGATGCTGACGATGTCCCACGAATCTATCAAGCGTATCTGCGCGGTGTTGGAGGAAGAGCCGCGGCTGGTCAGCCCCGAAAACCCCGTCACCACCGTACCGAACGGTGCCATCGACTTTGACGGCGTTCGTTTTAAGTATTCTGAAAAGGCTAAGAAATTCGCGTTGGATAACATTGATCTGCGCATCGCTTCGGGAATGACCGTCGGCATCCTCGGCGGCACAGGTTCGAGTAAATCGACACTGGTTCAGCTCATCCCCCGTCTGTACGACACCACCGAAGGCACGGTCAAGGTGGGCGGCATCGACGTGCGCGACTATGACCTCGACACCCTGCGCGGCGCCGTAGCGATGGTGTTGCAGAAGAACACGCTGTTCTCCGGCACCATCAAGGAGAACCTGCGCTGGGGTAACGAAAATGCAACGGACGAGGAACTGATCGAGGCTTGCCGTCTGGCACAGGCGGACGAGTTCGTGCGCTCCTTCCCCAACGGCTACGACACCTACATCGAGCAAGGCGGCTCCAACGTGTCGGGTGGACAAAAGCAACGTCTGTGTATTGCGCGCGCCCTGCTCAAAAAACCGAAAATTCTCATTCTCGACGATTCCACCAGCGCGGTGGACACCAAGACAGATGCGCTCATTCGCGCAGGCTTCCGCGAGTTCATCCCCGAGACCACCAAAATCATTATCGCCCAGCGTGTTGCCTCGGTGCAGGATGCCGACCTCATCCTTGTGATGGACAACGGTACCATTGCCGCCGCAGGCTCCCACGATGACCTGCTCAAAACAAGCGACATTTACCGCGAGGTGTACGAGCAACAGACGAACGGAGGTGAGGCGGATGAATAAGAAACCCACTCGCCCCACACTGGATTTCTCGGTGCTTTGGCGCGTTATCAAAATGTTATACCGTTTCTATCCTCGTCTGCTGCCGCTTGTCGGCGTGTGCATCATCGCCGCCGCAACGGTCGCCGCTATGCCGGCGATCTTTACCCAAAAAGTGCTGGCAGTGCTCACCGATTGTCTGGACAAGGGCATTCTCAGCTGGGAAATTGCCCGTGAGCGCATCCTGCCGCTTGTGCTGGTGTTGGTCGGGCTGTATGCAGCATCCATCACCTTTTCTCTCATTCAAACGCAGTTAATGGCCATTATTACGCAGGGCTTCCTGAGCAAAATGCGTTGCCGTATGTTTGAGGGAATGCAGAATCTGCCCATCCGCTATTTCGACACCCACAAGCACGGCGATATTATGAGCCACTATACCAACGACATCGACACCCTGCGTCAGCTGGTGTCCCAGTCGCTGCCGCAGTTGTTGCAATCGACGATTATCGTGGTGGCGGTGCTGTGCATTATGCTGTATTACAGCGTGCTGATGACCTTGGTGGTATTGCTCGGCGTGGTCGCGATGATCCTCGTTTCCAAGAAGATCGGCAGCGGCTCGGCAAAATATTTCATTCGCCAGCAGCAGTCGGTCGGTAAATCCGAAGGCTTCGTGCAGGACATGATGAACGGACAAAAGGTCATCAAGGTGTTCTCCCACGAGGATGCGGTCAAGGCGGATTTTGACGCCGTCAATGAGGAGCTGTACGAGGACAGTCGCCGCGCACACACCTACGCCAACTGCCTCGGCCCCATCATTATGAACATCGGAAACGTCTTGTACGTTATCTGCGCGATGGCAGGCGGTCTGTTTCTCGTTACAGGAATGCAGAATATCAGCATCTCGATGCTGCCTTTCACCATCGACATCGTGGTGCCGTTCCTCAATATGACCAAGCAGTTTACCGGCAACGTTAACCAGCTTTCTCAGCAAATTAACTCCATCGCGATGGCGCTCGCCGGTGCCAAGCGCATCTTCGCGCTGATGGATGAAGCCCCTGAGGTGGACGACGGCTACGTCACGCTGGTCAACGCGCATATTGCCCCCGACGGCACCGTCACCGAGGCCCAGCACCGCACGGGGTATTGGGCGTGGAAGCATCCGCACAGCGACGGCACGCTCACCTACACTCCCTTGACGGGCGACGTGCGGCTCACTGAGGTGGATTTTGCCTACGAAGAAGGCAAGCCCGTCCTGCACGACGTCACCGTCTACGCCGAGCCGGGACAGAGGGTCGCGTTCGTCGGCGCAACGGGTGCCGGTAAGACCACTATCACCAACCTTATTAACCGCTTTTATGATATTGCGGACGGTAAGGTGCGATACGACGGCATCAACATCAACAAGATTAAGAAAGCAGACCTGCGCCGTTCACTGGGTATTGTCTTGCAGGATACCAACCTGTTCACCGGCACGGTGATGGATAACATCCGTTACGGCAAGCTGGATGCCAGCGATAAGGAATGCATCGAAGCGGCGAAGCTCGTCGGCGCGGACGATTTCATCTCCCGTTTGCCGCAGGGGTATGACACCCCTCTCGCCAACAACGGCGCCAATCTCTCGCAGGGACAGCGGCAGATGATCGCCATTGCCCGTGCGGCGGTTGCCGACCCGCCGGTGATGATCCTTGACGAGGCCACCTCCTCTATCGATACCCGCACCGAAGCCATTGTGCAGCGGGGCATGGATAAGCTGATGGAGGGCCGTACCGTATTCGTGATCGCTCACCGCCTTTCCACCGTTATGAACAGCGATGTGATCATGGTGCTGGAAAAGGGCCGCATCATTGAGCGGGGCAGCCATGAGGAGCTGATCGCCCTGAAGGGAACCTATCACAAACTGTATACAGGCGCATTCGAACTGGATTGACAAGCCTGATAAACCCCGCC
>JAZOCH010000034.1:0-5039 GCA_045596425.1 Acutalibacteraceae bacterium
ACACTTTCCAGCGTGTCGAACCACGGCTCTCCGACACCGACGGGAAGCCCTGTTACGGCGGTTTCCAGCACGCCGCCGACACTGTCGCCGTCGTTTGCCGCGGCCAAAATCGCGGCCTTCATCGCCTCGGCAGCGGTGTCATCCAGCACGGCAAAGGCGGCGGTGTTGAGCGTGTCCATATCCTCGCGCAAATCACCGAAGGGGCGGTCTGCCACATCAGCGATACGGGCGATGTGCGTGGCGATGCGAATCCCCTTACGTGCCAATGCAGGGATGACGATTGCCGCCGCCGCCACGATAGCGGCGGTCAGACGACCGCTGAAATGGCCGCCGCCGCGCGGGTCAGCACAGCCGTTATATTTTATCTTGGCGGTATAGTCCGCGTGCCCCGGTCGGGGCGTTGTGGCAAAGGGCGCGTAATCCCTCGATTGCGTATCGCCGTTGGGGATGCGAATGAGGATGGGCGCGCCCGTGGTCTTGCCATTGTACACGCCGCTTTCGATAACGAAGGGGTCACTTTCCTGCCGCGGCGTGGACAGCTTACCCACGGGGCGGCGCAGAGTGAGCTGGTGGCGGATGAAGTCCTCGTCCACGGGGATGTTGGGGGAGAGCCCGTCAATCACCGCGCCGATTGCCGCGCCGTGGCTCTCGCCAAACAGCGTAACCGTTACGTGGCTGCCGAAGGTGTTTCTCATACGCCGATTGCTCCTTTCACCTGCTGAATAACCGCATCCAGCGGTAGTTTTTGGATGTCGAACGTGCCGACCTGCGGCACGGTGACGACGGCAATATCCTTGCCGTCGGCTTTTTTATCGTGGGTGAGCGCTTCGAGGATGCGGTCGAGGTCACCGCTTACCTTGGTGGGCAATCCCAGCCGTTCCAGCACAGGTTTTAGCCGTGCGCGTACCTCGCTACTGCACATCGGCAGCATGCCGATGGCGACACATTCGCCGTGATAGTAATGCGTCATATCTTCGGCACTTTCCATCGCGTGGGCAAGCGTGTGTCCGAAATTGAGCACGCGGCGTAAACCACCCTCACGCTCGTCTTGCTCGACCACGTTCTTTTTGACCAGCAGAGAACGCTCAATGACCGTATCCAAACACTGCATCTGCTCACCGCGTTCAAAGATGGCAAACAATTCGGGGTCGTGGGTGAGTGCCATCTTGACCGCCTCCGCCAATCCGTTTGCCAACTGCCGTGCAGGCAGGGTGGTGAGGGTATCGGGGTCGATGAGAACCGCCCTCGGCGGCCAGAATGCACCGACAATGTTCTTGTATCCGCCGAAATCGATGGCGGTTTTACCGCCGATGGAGGAGTCCACCTGACTGAGCAGGGTGGTGGGGATGTTGTAGAAATCGATGCCGCGCATATAACACGCTGCGGCAAAGCCGGCAAGGTCGCCGACCACGCCGCCGCCCACCGCCACCACGCAATCGGTACGGGTAAAGGCGTTTTGCGTCAGCACACCGAGCAGCCCAAGGAAACGGTCACTGCATTTGGAGGCTTCCCCCTCGGGGACGGTGACGACCGTCGCCTCGGCGCATTGTGCGGCAACCGTCTGCGCATACACAGCAGGCACACCACTGTCGGTGACCACCAGCACGCGGCGGTTGAGATTCATAAACTCACCCACGCGACTGAGCGCACCGCGTTCGAGCCAAATATCATAGCCGCCCATCGCGGTTTTTACGGGAATAAGCATACGCATTCCACCTTACAGTTGAATTTCTTTTTCAAAGCTGGCGATGACACGCACCTGATCACAGCAGGAGCGCAGCTCTTCCAGCATCTTGTTGCCGTCGTCGCTGGCGATGTTGCCCTCGCCCTCGGCATAGAAATAGTAGCTCCAAATGAGGTCACGGGCAGGGCGACTTTTGAGCGCGCGCAGGTTAAATTTATGCGAGCCGATGACCGAGATTGCCTGACCGAGAGAGCCGGCTTCGTTTTTAACCGTGAACAGCAAAATAAAGCGGCTGTTACGGGGACTGTCGTTCTTAGGTGTACGGGAGAACACGGCAAAGCGCGTGGTGTTCTGGTTGCTCTTATTGATGCGCGCTTCCAGCTTTTTGAGTCCGAATTTTTGCGCCGCTTCATCGCTGGCAATGGCGGCGACGTCGTGACGCCCCCACTCCGCAACCTGCTTGGCGGCGACGGCGGTGTTGACCGCCTCGACGGTGGCAAAACCGTGCTCGCGGATGTAATCCGCGCACTGACCGAGTGCCTGCGGATGGCTGATAACGGTTTTTATCTCGTCCATCGTGGCACCTTTGACGGCGAGCAGATTCTGTTCAATCGCGATGTCAAACATCCCGTTGATGTGCAGTTGTCCGAAAAACGCAAGGTCCATCACCGCGCCGACGTCACCGTTATAGCTGTTTTCCAGCGGTAACACCGCGCAATCGCATTCCCCGTTTATCACGGCGTCGTAAGCGGCCTTGAAATCTTTGTGCGGCACGGTGGCGGCGTCGGGGAAGATGCGCGAGGCGGCGATATCCGCAAAGGCACCCTCCACGCCGCTAAACGCCACGCGCATTCCGTCCATCAGACGGGATTGGTATGCACGGCTTTGTGCCATCGTGGCTTCCATAAACCGCATATAGTACGAACGGTAGCTCTCGTTTTCTATCCAGCCGCGGTTGCGTTCGAGAATGGCTTGTTCACGCGCGGTGTCAAGAATCGGCAGACCGCGCTCCTTTTTGTGCGCGGCGACCAATGCCGCTGCATCCATCCGCTTTTCAAATTGACGGGCAATTTCGCGGTCTGCCTCGTCAATCATCTGTCGGGCTTTTTCCAGATCGTTCATCCGAATCACTTACTTTCCTGATAGTCGTTGTACAGCGCGCGGAATGCAGGCAACGCGCGCTCGATGGTGTCGTAGGCTACACAGTAGGCGAGGCGTACGTAGCCCTCAAAGCCGAAATCGTCGCTGGGGACGAGCAACAGTTCGTATTTCTTCGCCTTTTCGCAGAAGGCGTAGGCATCGGGTTCGAGCGCCTTCATAAACAGGTAAAACGCGCCGTCGGGACGGGCGACTGTGTAGCCGATGTCGGTCAGCGTGCCGTAGAACAGGTCGCGATTTTTGCGGTAGGCGTCGATATTGGCGGTCTCATTCAGACACTCGCCGATGGTGTACTGTAACAAACTCGGCGCGCACACGAAGCCGAGCGCACGACCGGCACCGCACACGGCGGCAAACACGTCGGCGGCGTTATCCATACGGGGGGACACAAATATGTAGCCGATACGCTCGCCCGGCAGGGACAGCGATTTGCTGTACGAGTAGCAGACGATGGTGTTTTTGTAGTACAGCGGCAGATACGGCACGTCCATATCATATACAAGCTCGCGGTACGGTTCGTCGGCAATGAGGAAAACCTGCGTGCCGAACTGCGCCTGCTTTTCGTCGAGCAGGGCAGTGAGCTGTTTTATCGTGTCGAGGGACAGCACCACGCCCGAGGGGTTGTTGGGGGAGTTGACGATGATGGCTTTGGTTTTTTCGGTGATCGCCGCCGCCAACGCCTCGAAGTCGATCTGGAAATCCTCTTCGCGGCACTTGACCACGCGCAGGGTGGCGCCGGCCTTTTCCGCGAACACGCGATATTCGGGGAAGAAGGGTGCAAGCACCACCACCTCGTCACCGTCGTTTACGATGGCGTGCAGGCTGATGGTGAGGGATGCCGCCGCATCGCAGGTCATATAGATGGTGGCGGCAGATGCCTCCATCCCGAAGCGACGGGTGATGCTGTCGGCGATTTTTCCACGCACACCGAGGTCACCGGGGGCGGAGGTGTAGCCGTGCAGAGCGACGGGGTCCTGCTCGGTGACCAGTCGGCGAATCGCTTCGTTCACCGCCGCAGGCGCAGGGATGCTGGGGTTGCCGATGCTGAAATCAAACACTTTATCCTCGCCGATTTCGGCGCGGCGTTTTTTGGCATATTCAAAAATCTCGCGGATAACCGAGCTCTTTTTGCCGAGCTGCTCCATTTTCTGTGCAATCATAGTTTATCTATTCCTTTCGCGGCTGTTTTACAATAAAAAAGTCCGCATCCCATCGGCCCGTTGGGGCACGCGGAACAGCGGACCATTATGTACATCGGGTGTCAGCCTACATCAGTTGGCTGCACGGGTGCACTGCCGGTCCGCGGTGGTAAAGATATAAAAATACGTAAAATTGCCTTTTGCGAACATTCAGCTCACCTCTTTTTGAAATCTTGTGACCTATTATATATAATTCCTTTATATTTGTCAAGCCTTTTTTACTTTAAATCATTAAAGTTTTTTGCAAAAAAATAAACCGCACGGTATTCCGTGCGGCGAGGGGTTAATTGGTGTCCTGATACTTGTGCAAGATCTCGCGAAAACGTGCGGCGTGGACACATTCGTCTTCGGCAAACTCGGCAAATAAGCGCGCGACGTCGCGGTCGTCGTGAATTTCCTTGGAGTACATCTCGAAATCGCGCGTCAGTTCCATCGAGTTTTGCCACGCACGCATCACCCTATCGCGCGTAGATACGATAATCGGCTTTTCGCCGTTGTTTGGACAGCTCATACCCATTCCTCCTTTTGCGGATAGTATGTGAGGAAGAAGGGAAGTTTATGCAAATTAACACGGAAGGGCGATTCGTGAATCGCCCCTACAAGGTTGATGTATTGTTCGCACAAACCGCAAACAGCATCGTAGGGGACGGGTCTCCCGTCCCGTCACACACACGGGCGGTCGGGGGCGCTAGCCCCTACGCATCAATGGGTGGTGTGCGCGTAGGGGCGCATCACGATGCGCCCGTCGAGATTTGCACAAACCGTTCGGGATGTCGCAAGCGCCATCCCCTACAATCAAGTCTTGAATCGTGTGCGTAGGGGGCGGCGTTTACGACGCCCCGAAAATGTCTGCGCAAACAAAAACAGCCGCATCCCAAACGGGATGCGGCTGCGCGTTGCCTAAATTATTCGGCAGCTTCCTCGGCAGGAGCCTCGACCTCAGCGGCTTCTTCAACCACGGGAGCCTCCTCCTCGGGGAGCAGGGCGCGGATGGACAG
>JAZOCH010000035.1:0-3537 GCA_045596425.1 Acutalibacteraceae bacterium
TGTGTTGCAGGATCTCATTGACAGCGGCACCGTGCCGGTTGTGCAGCTGACGCAGGTGTTCCGTCAGGCGTTGGAGAGTCGCATCGTGCTTAATGCGCACCGCATTGTCGCCGGTGAACCGATGCAACTGGATAACAAGGGCGATTGCTTCTTTATGCCGCGCAGCAATCTCGGTGACGTAACGGGTACGGTGTTGGATCTGTGTCATCGCCGCCTACCTGCCGCATACGGCTATACGGCGTGGGATGGTTTGCAGGTGCTGTGCCCCGGTCGCCGCGGTGAGCTTGGCACGGTGGAGCTTAACCGCCGTTTGCAGGAGCTGCTCAATCCTCCCGACAAGAAGAAGGCGGAGATGACCGTTGGCGGTGTGACCTTGCGGCAGGGGGATAAGGTGATGCACACCCGTAACAATTACGATATTCTGTGGACGCGCGACAACGGCGATTGCGGCAGTGGCGTGTTTAACGGGGATATCGGTGTGCTGGAAGAAATCCATCCGCGTGAAGAAACACTGACCGTGCGGTATGAGGACCGTGTAGCGACGTACACCAAGCAGGATGCGCAGGACATGGAGCTGGCGTACGCGATTACGGTACATAAGAGTCAGGGCAGTGAGTTTGATGCGGTGGTGTTACCGCTGTTTCGCAACACCCCGAATCTGTGCTACCGCAACCTGCTGTATACCGCCGTCACCCGTGCGAAGAAGCTGCTCATCGTGGTCGGCAGTATGGAAACGGTGGAGCGAATGATTGAGAACGACCGCAAGACTTTGCGGTATACGGGCTTGGGTGCGTTTTTGCGCCGCGCCGAGGAGACGGGACTGTGAGGGCGGTCGTGTCGTGGGTGATCAACCTGTTCTTCCCACAGCGATGCTGTTTGTGCGGCAAGGTGATTGAATGGCGGCAGACGATGTGTGCGGACTGCTGCCGCGATGCCCCGACGGTGTTTCCACCCGTTTGTGAATGGTGCGGACGTGGGGAGGACAAGTGTTCCTGCCGTCAGCGCCGCCGCTCGTTTGAACGGTGTGTTATGCCGTTTTATTATGAAGATTTGGGTAAGAGCGGTGTCGCCTTGCTGAAAACCACGGCGGATTATGCCATCGCGCAGGGGATGGCGGCGGAGATGGCGGAGGTGATACGCCGTGAATACGGTGGTATTCCCTTTGATTGCTTGACGGCGGTGCCGCAGTATTTTAAGGATGAGCGTAAGAAGGGATATAATCCGGCGGCGATGCTGGCGAAAGCGCTGTCCCGTCGGATAGATGTTCCGTACGTGAATGTGCTACGCAAGCTGTATCGCACCACGCCGCAAAAGCAACTGCGCGCCATCGAACGCAGCGGCAATCTGCTGGGTGTTTTCACGGTGGACAAGCCTGCGACTGTGAAGGATAAAACGGTGCTGTTGGTGGACGATACCGTTACCACGGGAACGACGCTGGATGAGTGTGCGAAGATGTTGAAAATTTACGGAGCGCGTGACGTGTATGCTGTCACCGCCGCCGGTGCGATATATAAGGATAAGATGGATAACGAAGGAGAAGACGTATGAATTTGGGAATCGACCTCGGCACCTCACGCGTGACGATTTATGAGCAGGGCCGCGGCGTGGTATTGGATGAGCCTGCGGTGATTGCGGTCGCGGCAGACAGCGGCAAGCTGATTGCCTGCGGCAAGGAAGCCGAGCAGATGCTGGGACGCACGCCGGACAGCATCGTGGCGATGCGTCCCGTGCAAAAGGGTGTCATCGCGGAATATGCACTGGCCGAGCAGATGCTCAGCTATTTTTTGCGGCAGGTTTGTTCCAACCGTATTGCCAAGCCCTGTGTCGCGGTGAGTATTGCGGAGAAGATTACCGAAGTGGAGCGCCGTTCCTTTATCGAAGCGGTGGTATCGGCAGGCGCGCGTAAGGTGACGTTAGTACCGCAGACGGTTGCCGCCGCGATTGGCGCAGGACTGGACGTTAGCCTGCCGCGCGGTCAGATGATTATCAATTTCGGCGGTGGTACAATGGACGTGTCGGTGCTGTCACTCAAAGGCTTGGCGGTGTCGGATTCCGCCCGATTGGCAGGGGATGCCGTGGATGAGGCGATTATCCGTTACGTGCGTGGTCGCTACGGCCTGCTGATCAGCGAGCGCATGGCGGAGTCGATTAAAATTACCATCGGCGGTGCGCTTCCGCGCGCGGATACCGCCACGATGCTTGCCAAGGGACGGGATACTCTGACGGGACTGCCGCGTGTGCAGTCCGTGAGCTCAGACGAGATCATCGAGGCGATGGCACCGACGATTGCCGAAGCGGTGAGCATTATTCAGCAGGTGTTGGAGGTGACACCGCCTGAGCTCGCAGGCGATATCATCGAGCACGGGATGTGGCTGACGGGCGGTATGGCACAGCTACGTGACCTGCCTGCGTACCTGACCAAAATTACGGGCTTACCCTGTCACGTGCCCGATAACCCTGCCCTGTGCGCGGCAATCGGCGCAGGGATGGCGTTGCAGTACGCCGCATCGTTTTCCGAGGTGTACGATTTAAGCGATTTCTCTTACCGCTTATCGGGAAACGTGACAAACTAACACAAGACAACACGACAGGCAAAGCCACTGTGCCGTGCGTACAGTGGCTTCGTTATGCGGTTTAGCGGCATTTGGTGAATTTTCTTCTCACTTTTGCTTGCAGTCGTCACACAATATATTGTGGTCAAAAAATTATTTTTCGGTTTTTTGAAACAATATATTGACACGATTCGTACGCCGTGCTATAATAACTTATGCAATGATTAAAATGCGATAAAATACGGCAAGAGAGGATAAAAAGTATGAAGATCATCAAACGAGACGGATCGGAGATGGAGTTTGACCGATCCAAAATAGAGGCCGCTATTCTCAAAGCGAACGAGAGCGTGAGCGGTGATGATCGCGTGATTCCCGAGCAGGCGCGGATGATTGCCTGCACGGTGGAGCAGTATTGCTGCGGACTGAAACGCGCGATGAGCGTTGAGGAGATTCAGGATCAGGTGGAGAACCACTTGATGGCACTCGGCAAGTACAATCTTGCGCGCCGCTACATCACCTACCGTTACACCCACGCTCTGATGCGTAAATCCAATACCACCGATAAGCAGATCCTCAGCCTCATCGAGTGCAACAACGAAGAGGTCAAGCAGGAGAACGCGAATAAGAACCCCACCGTCAACAGCGTTCAGCGCGATTATATGGCCGGTGAGGTCAGCAAGGATATCACCAAGCGTATTTTGTTGCCGCAGGAGATCGTGGAGGCGCACGATGAGGGTCTCATCCATTTCCACGACGCGGATTATTTCGCGCAACATATGCACAACTGCGACCTTGTAAATTTAGAGGATATGTTGCAAAACGGTACGGTTATTTCGGGTACGCTCATCGAAAAACCGCACAGTTTTTCTCCGGCGTGCAATATTGCTACGCAAATTATTGCGCAGGTTGCGTCGAATCAGTACGGCGGGCAGAGTATTTCCTTAACGCACCTTGCTCCGTTTGTGGATATTAGCCGTAAAAAGAT
>JAZOCH010000036.1:0-3208 GCA_045596425.1 Acutalibacteraceae bacterium
GGAGAACCACAACAGCACCCGCAACTGTTCGGCATTCGCAAGCGACAGGCAACTGTCCGCTACCGTATTCGGCAGTGCAAACACCCCGCGCAGTGCGGACGCGTTCCAATAATACTCCATCGGTTCTCCCTCCTTTATTACATAGATATTATTAGTGTAGCATACTTTTTTTCTCGGCGCAAGTCCCGTGTGCAAAAAACACTTGACAAACTGACCGAAATCGATTGTAATCCTATACTTGCTTTTGGGGATGATTTATGCTACAATTACCAACAAAAATGCAAGAAATGGTAAATTTCTTAAAAATCGTCATCGTTACGAAAAAACCTTTGGAGGTTATGGTATGTCCGAAAAAGCGTTAGCCACACCCAAGGTACGCGACTCAAACATTGAGCTGTACCGCATTATTTCCATGTTGCTTATCATTGCCCACCACTATGTTGTAAACTCAGGGTTAACCAGTGTGTTATATGACAACCCAACATCACCCAAATCATTGATGCTGTTTATTTTGGGTGCCTTCGGAAAAACCGGCATCAACTGCTTTGTGCTTATCACAGGGTATTTCATGTGCACGTCTCAAATATCCGCTAAGAAGTTTGCCAAGTTGTTTTTAGAAGTAATGTTTTACCGTGTAGTTATATACATCGTTTTTTGGATAACCTCATACCGTCCCTTCTCTCTTGACAGTTTATTCTCTATTTTGATTCCGTTCAGAAATGTAGCGCAAAATTTCACAGGAACCTTTCTTCTGTTCTATTTGTTCATACCTTTTCTAAATAAACTGATTCACTCCCTCAATGAAAAGCAACACCTCTTATTGGTTCTACTCTCGGGGTTTGTTTATATTTTCTTTGGCACCGCGCCGGCATATTCTATTTCAATGAATTATGTTTCTTGGTATATGGTGCTCTTCGTTATCGCCTCGTATCTTCGCCTTTATCCTAAAAACTGGTTTAGCAACAATTGGATTTGGGGATTGTTGACCGTGCTTTTTGTTGCACTAGCCATCGTTTCGATCGTTTCCGGTGCATATACCCTGGAGGAAACAGGAAAGAAACAAGTTTATTCCTATGTCACTGATTCAAACACGTTCCTTGCCGTCGCTATCGGTGTTTGCTCGTTTATGTTCTTTAGGAATGTAAAAATCAAGCCAAGTCGTTTCATCAATACGATTTCCGCCTCTTGTTTCGGCGTTTTACTGATACACGCGCACAGCAGTGCTATGCGTACTTGGTTGTGGAAAGATACCTTGGATAATATCGGTGCATACAAATCCTCTCATACGTTGATTCATGCACTTTTGAGTGTTATCGGCATTTTCGTCATTTGCAGTATCATCGATATATTACGTATTCGCTTTATAGAGAAACCGTTCTTTAAGCTTTGGGATAAGCACTGGGGTTCTTTAATCGCCAAGTGCAAAAACATCAAAACGACTATTTTTGCCAAGGTGAAGAACCCACAATAATTTTATCATAATCAACCGAGCTCCCATTTCGCCGACTGCGAGATGGGGGCTAATTAAAATCAGGCGCAAGTCCCGTGTGCAAAAAAACACTTGACAAACGAGAAAGAAAAGCGTATGCTCTTGGTTGTGGTAGGGCAATACTAGTTAGCTCATATCACGAAAATTTGATAGAGCAAACAAGGGGTGCTGTGTGTCACACACGTGAGAACACGGCTGAGAGGGCGAATGCCTAACCCTAGGACCTGATCCGGGTAATACCGGCGGAGGGATGTTTTATACATACGCGACTTGCGCGGTCGCGGTCAGCCTTCGTCGATGACGAGGGCTTTTTTGTTTGCTCCAAAAAGGAGAAAGGTTTATGAAAAAACAATCGTCCGTTTTGCGCCTTGTGGAGGGTGCGTTGCTCATCGCCGTGGCAACGGTGCTGAGTATGGTCAAACTGATCGATCTGCCTTACGGCGGCAGTGTGACCGCGTGCAGTGCGTTGCCGATCTTGCTTATCGGCTACCGTCACGGCACAAAATTCGGCATCTTTGCCGCTTTTGTGTATTCGCTGTTGCAGCTGTTGCTCGGGATGAATACGCTCTCGTATTTCTTCTCTACGCCGTTGTCCATCGTCGCGATCATATTGCTCGACTACGTCATCGCGTTTGCGGTGCTGGGACTTGGCGGTGTGTTTCGCCGCGAGGGGCGTCCGCAGGGACAGGCGTTGGTGTCGGCGGCACTTCTCTGCTGTGCGTTGCGCTATGTTTGTCACGTGATCTCGGGCTGTACGGTGTGGGTTGGTCTGTCCATCCCGACCGAGGCGGCACTGTTGTATTCGCTGGCGTATAGCGCGACCTATATGCTTCCCGAAACGTTGGTGACGGCACTCGGTGCGTGGTATCTGTCCCGCGGGCTGGACGTCGGCGGCGAGCGACTGTCCCGCGTGGCGACGGCGGGTATGTCGGGGCGCGCGTTTGCGTTGGGGCTTGTCGCCAAAGGCGTTGCCGCTTTGACGGCGGTGACGGATATTGTGCTGATTTTCCGCCATTTGCAGGATGCCGAAACGGGAGATTTCCTCATCACGGGATTGGCGAATGTTCACTGGTTAACGGTGGGGATCGTCACTGCCGTCGGTGCGGTGATGTTTACGGTACTGACGTTAATAAGTAAGCGCAAAGAGTAATGAAAAACAGCCGTCTTCTCCGTTTGGAGAAGACGGCTGTACCTTTTTGCTTATTGCAGGATGAATGCGCCGAGAACAGGACGCCCCAGACGCTCACACATCTCGATCTCGCGGTAAATGTCGCCATAGGCGGACGCGCCGATCGTTTCCGCGAGCACAACGGCATCGGCGTTGGTGAGCTGATCGAATGCGGTCGCATCGGTCAACGCGCCGGGCAGGGTATCGAGGACGATCCCCTGCTTTGCTGCCGCTTCTTTAAGCGGGGTAAACAGTTTGGCAGCGTTATCGCTGAGCGCACTGCCGATGACCAGTACGGACGCATCGGCTTTATCGCCGAGAGCGGCACGTGCCGATAAAAGCAGTTGCCGCTCGGCAAGGGTGGCATCGCTGACGTCTTTCTTAAAGAACACACGGTGCAGACACCGCTCGGTGAGCGAAGGCTTTTTATCGTCGGCGGCGAGATTGCCGAACACGAACACACCGTAACGCTCAGTGAAATCCTCACGGGATTTCACCTTGCGGCTGAACACGTACCCGAGTGCATATATGCCCGCCATCAGCACCAGACC
>JAZOCH010000037.1:0-3324 GCA_045596425.1 Acutalibacteraceae bacterium
GTTGTCTTCCTAAGACCGCTTGGCCTCCGACTTTGGTGATGTGCTGCTCACGGCCGGTGCCCAGGTCCTTGGCGGACACGTTCACGATGCCGTTGGCGTCGATGTCGAAGGTAACCTCGATCTGGGGCACGCCGCGGCGGGCGGGAGCGATGCCGTCCAGATGGAACAGACCCAAGGTCTTGTTGTCCTTTGCGAATTCACGCTCACCCTGCAGCACGTGGATATCTACCGAG
This sequence comes from Acutalibacteraceae bacterium, assembly GCA_045596425.1. Classification (GTDB taxonomy): domain Bacteria; phylum Bacillota; class Clostridia; order Oscillospirales; family Acutalibacteraceae; genus UBA5905. The sequence goes on from JAZOCH010000037.1 coordinate 234, forward strand.
GGCTGATTGTCCACAGCGGTGGAGAAAATCTGGCTCTTCTTGGTGGGGATGGTGGTGTTGCGGTCGATGACGCGGGTCATCACGCCGCCCATGGTCTCCACGCCCAGGGACAGGGGAGTCACGTCCAGCAGCAGCAGGCCCTTGACCTCGCCGCCCAGCACGCCGCCCTGCAGGGCCGCACCCATAGCCACGCACTCGTCGGGGTTGATGCCCTTGAAGGGCTCTTTGCCCATAAACTTCTGCACAGCCTCCTGCACCGCCGGAATACGGGTGGAGCCACCGACGAGCAGAACCTTGTCGATCTGCGCGGCGGACAGACCCGAGTCCGCGAGCGCTTGACGCACGGGCGCCATCGTCGCATCCACGAGGGAAGCGGTCAGCTCGTTGAACTTCGCACGGGTGAGGGTGACGTCGAGGTGCTTGGGCACGGTGACGCCGTCGTTGATGACTGCGGTGATGAAGGGGATGTTGATGTTGCAGGTGGTGGCACCGGACAACGCGATCTTCGCCTTCTCGGCCTCGTCGCGCAGACGCTGTACCGCAACCTTATCGCCGCTCAGGTCGATGCCGTTCTCCGCTTTGAAGGTGGCGAGCAGCCAATCAACGATCTTCTGGTCGAAGTCGTCGCCGCCGAGGCGGTTGTTACCGGCGGTCGCCAGCACTTCCTGCACGCCGTCGCCCATCTCGATGATGGACACGTCGAAGGTGCCGCCGCCGAGGTCATACACCATAATCTTCTGGTCGGATTCCTTGTCGATGCCGTAGGCGAGTGCCGCGGCGGTGGGCTCGTTAATGATGCGCTTGACTTCTAAGCCTGCGATCTTACCGGCGTCCTTGGTCGCCTGACGCTGTGCGTCGGTGAAATACGCCGGCACGGTGATGACAGCTTCGGTGACGGTGTCGCCGAGATAGGCTTCTGCATCCTGTTTGAGCTTCGCCAGCGTCATCGCGGAGATTTCCTGCGGTGTATACGCCTTGCCGTCGATGGTGACCTTGCGGTCGGTACCCATATCGCGCTTGATGGACGCGACGGTGCGGTCGGGAGCGGACACAGCCTGCTGTTTCGCCACACGACCGACAACGCGCTCGCCGTCCTTTTTGAATGCAACCACCGAGGGGGTGGTACGGGCGCCTTCGGCGTTGGGGATGACGACAGCCTCGCCGCCTTCGATGACCGCCACGCAAGAGTTGGTTGTACCTAAGTCGATACCGATAATCTTTGCCATAATAATTACCTCCAATGAATACAATTGATATACTATACGGTTTATTTATCTAAAAGGGCAATGCCTTAATTAGCCACTTTAACCATCGCCGGACGAAGCACGCGGTCACCGACCTTGTAGCCCTCTTGGAACACCGCGGTCACGGTGTCGGGTTCCACGCCGTCAGCGTCCTCGCGCATCACTGCGTTGTGGACGTTGGGGTCAAAGGGAGCGTTCAGTGCTTCGATTTTCTCCAAGCCGAGCGCAGTCAGTGCTTCGATGAACTGGCGCATCACCAAGTCCACACCGGCCTTGTAGTTTTCGCCGTCCTCGCTGGCGAGGGCTTTTTGCATATTGTCCACGCTGGTGAGCAGGCCGCCAAGCAGCTCCGCCTTGGTAAAGGTGCCGATTTGCCGTTTTTCCTGCTCGGTGCGGCGCTTGTAGTTGGCGTACTCCGCCAGCATCCGCTGGTATTGGTCGCGCGCAGCTTCCAGCTCCTTTTGCACGGCGTCGAGCTTTGTTTCCAGCTCGGCGGTTTTGGATGCCTTGCGCGGCTTTTTCTCTTCCTTGGGCTGCTCGGGAGCAGTGGCTTCTTCGACGGTGTCCGCCGTCGGGATGGTCTTGTCGTTTTCCACGGGAATTGCCTCCTAAGATAGATGTTAGACGTTAGATATTAGACGTTAGATGCTAGACGTTAGATGTAGTTTAGCGCATTTCCAGCGCCGAGGTTTCTTCAAACAGCTCGGTGAGTACTCGCCCGAGGGTGCAAGCGAAATACTCAATGCGCGAGATGGTGTTGGCATAGTCCATACCCAGTGGCCCGACAATGCCAAGCACGCCTTGTCCTCGGTCGCCGAGACTGTAACGGGTGAGGATCATACACGAGCCGTTGAGTTCAGGTGCGGTGTCATCGCCAAAGATGACCTGCACGCCGTCACCTGCCCTTTCATTGAGCAGGCCACCGAGCCGCTCTCGGTCGGCAAACAGCTGCATTACTCCTTCGGCACGATCGAACGTGTACGCAGGGTGGCGCAACAGATTGAGCTGACCGGCGAAAACGGTCTTGCTGTTGGCACATTCCTGCACGAGTTCGTAGAATGCCGAAAGAATCGGCGCCACCGCCAAGCCGAGTTCACCGAGTTCCAAAATAATCTCCTGCATCGCCGGTACGGTGATGGCGTCCAGCGGTTTGTTGAGGAAGCGGTGGCACATATAATCCGCCAACGCAACGGTGACCTTGCTGGGAATATCCCGTTGACAACGGCACATCCGCGTGCGGAGAAACCCGTTATCCAGCGCCAGCACCACCGCCATATTACGCGGCGACATCTGCATCACGTCGATGCGGCTGATGCAGGAGCCGACCTCATCGGGTCGGGAGGCGACCGCCGCAAGCCCCGTCAGGTCTGCCAGTGCGCGGCAGGTATCTTCCAGCAGGCGCGTGGCATCTCCTGAAGCGCCCGTCAGCAACTCGTCAATGAGCTGGGCATCCTGCCACGGGAGCGTGCACTTTTCCATCAGCTTTTCGACATAGAGCGCAAACGCCTTGGCGGTCGGCAGACGACCGGCGGAGGTGTGCGGCTGTTCGAGGTAGCCTGCGGAGGTGAGCACCGTCATATCGTTGCGGATGGTGGCGGAGGAAACACAGTTGTCAAACATTTCGGCCAGCGCCTTTGAGCCGATCGGCTCACCGCTGGTAATGTAGGATTCGACAATGGCTTTCAGTATACGGGATTTTCGTTCGTCCAGCTCCACGGTGTTCCCTCCTTTTGCGTTAGCACTTATCGCTTGTGAGCGTTAGCACTCTAACTCGCCGAGTGCTAAACCTAGTGTAACACGCTTCTTCAAAACTGTCAATAGGGGAATTATGAATTCTTTGTAAATCC
>JAZOCH010000038.1:0-2501 GCA_045596425.1 Acutalibacteraceae bacterium
TGCAGTTTGAGATCGAGGAAAATCTTATGACCGCGCGCCTTGATCTGACGCACGATATCGGGACCCGCACCGTAGAACAGTTCCATACCGATCTTGACAAACGGCTTCTTCCCCTCGAACTTGTCGAGGAAGCTGAGCACTTGCTCCTGAATCGGGAAATCGCATGCAATAATAACGTCCTTACCCATTAGTGTGCACCTCCGATAATGTCTTTCAGCGTTTTCTCGCCGTACTTTTCCATCACAGCGGGAAGCTGTTCAATGATCTTTTTACAAGCATAGGGATCAACGAGGTTGGCGGCACCCACCTCGACCGCGGTCGCGCCCGCGAGCATCATCTCGAGCACGTCCTCAGCAGTCGACACACCGCCCATACCGATGACGGGGATGGACACCGCTTTCGATACCTGGTACACCATCCGCAACGCCACAGGGAAGATCGCACTGCCCGAGAAACCACCCATCGTGTTGGCGATGATCGGCTTTTTCGTCTTCAGACTGATGCGCATACCCAACATTGTGTTGATAAGGCTAATGGCATCCGCGCCCGCCGCCTCGCACGCCTTGGCGATGGCAACAATGTCGGTGACGTTTGGCGACAGCTTGACGATGACGGGCTTGGTGGTGACCGCCTTGACGGCTTTAACCACCTCGGCGGCACCGCTCGGGTCGGTGCCAAAGCTCATACCGCCGCCGTGAACGTTGGGGCAACTGATATTGACTTCCAGCCAGCCGACCTGCTCGCAAGCATCCAACATCTTGCTCGTTTGGGCGTATTCCTCGACCGAGAAACCGCCGACGTTCGCCATCACTTTTTTATCAAAGCACTGCGCGAGTTTCGGCAGTTCTTCCGAAATGACCTTGTCCACGCCGGGGTTCTGCAGACCGACGGCGTTGATCATCCCCGCCGTGCATTCCGCGATGCGGGGTGTCGGATTGCCGAAGCGCGGCTCACGGGTCGTTCCCTTGAACGAGAACGTGCCCAGTATGTTGATGTCGTACAATTCAGCAAATTCGTATCCGTAGCCGAAGGTGCCGCTTGCGGGAATAATGGGGTTATCCAATTCCAGACCGCAAAGGTTAACACTTAACGCTCCCATAGGATCTCCTCCTTTTCCATAACCGGTCCTTCCTTGCAGATGCGCTTGTAGCCCGTCAGGGTCTTGCAGGAGCAACCCATACACGCGCCGAAGCCGCAACCCATCCGCTCTTCAAAACTATATTGACCGCTCGTTGTCGCTACCTTATCAATAGCGCGGAACATCGGCTCGGGACCGCAGGTGTAGAAATAGGTGTAGGAAAGCCCTTTCATCGCGTCGGTGACAAAGCCTTTCATTCCATAACTACCGTCGGCGGTGGTGACGACCGTGTCGACACCGAGTGCCTGAAACTCTGCCTCGTAGAACACGTCTGCGGCAGAATTGAAGCCGAGAATGACCGTCGGCTTCTTCCCCTCGGCGAGCAACACCTTGCAGAGATTGAACATCGGCGGAACACCGACACCGCCGCCGATGAGCAGGGGCTTGTCGCCGCTCTTTTGGGTGTTAAAGCCGTTGCCGAGCCCTGTCAAGGCATCCACCTTGTCACCGTTTTTCATCCCGCTCATTGCCTCGGTACCGCCGCCCACCACCTTGTAAAGCAAGGTGACGGTGTCGGCATCATAGTCGCACACCGAGATCGGGCGGCGCAGATAGAAGCCGTCGAGTTGCAGGTTGATAAACTGACCGGGGGCGGTGATGGCAGAGGTGTCCCCCGCCAACACCATTTTGTAGACGTCACGAGCAATAAGTTCATTACTCACCACGGTATAGATCACTTGTTTCAAACCGTATCCCTCTTTCATTTATGCGTCGATGGTGGACACCTTGTTGGTGATCTCCTCAAGAACATCCAGCACGATACGCACGGTATCCAGCGAGGAGAACAAGGTCACGCCGTTTTCTACCGCACAACGACGGATGGCAATACCGTCGTCATAGTGAACACCCGACATAATCGCACGGGTGTTGATAACGTAGCTGACATAGCCCGCACGGATGGAGTCGAAGATCTCCTCACTGCCCTCGAGCAGTTTCTTGCGCACGCGGGTGCGGATGCCGTGCTCTTTGAGGAAATTCGCGGTACCGATGGTCGCCTCGATGTTAAAGCCCATATCGTAAAAACGCTTGACCAGCGGCAACGCCTCTTCTTTATCCTCGTCGGCGAGGGTGACGATGACCGTACCGTAATTCTGCAGGGAAATGCCACCCGCAATGAGTGCCTTCTGCATCGCGCGGCAAAGCTTATCGTCGTAGCCGATGGCTTCGCCCGTCGACTTCATCTCAGGCGACAGATACGCATCCAGACCCTTGATCTTGTTAAAGGAAAACACCGGCACCTTGACGTAATAGCGGTTCTTCTCTTCGGGGTAGAGCTTAAAGATACCCTGCTCCTTGAGGGATTTGCCGAGAATGACCTCGGCCGCGATGTCCGCGAGGCTGTAGCCTGTCGCTTTGGACAGGA
>JAZOCH010000039.1:0-6345 GCA_045596425.1 Acutalibacteraceae bacterium
AACATCTTTGCACCAACTCCCAAGACAAACCCCTCGGATTTAAACTCAATGGCAGGCGCAACAACGGAGTTGGCAAAACCCGTAATCGGCACCAAGGTGCCTGCGCCTGCGTGCTTGGCGATGTTGTCAAACACCTGAAAACCCGTCAGCACCACCGCGAGAAAAATCAGACTCACCGATGCCGTTAAACGGGCGTCCTTCTCGCCCAGTCCTGCCTGCTGCACCAACTGAAAAATCCCCTCACCCAGCGTACACAACGCACCGCCGAACAAAAACGCCTTGGTGCAATCCTTTAACACAGGCGAATTGGGCGATGCCTTCTTAGTCATCTGCTGATATTCCTTATCCGACACCTGCACACTCCCACTCTCCTCTCTTTTCAGCCGTATTGTGCAACATTTTTTTGGTTTTATGCGTATTTTATTAGACAAATTTCTTTACATTTTGCCGGAAATGGTGTAAAATACTCCCATTCTGTTAAATGGAGGAATGCTAAATGACTTGGTTTTGGTTCTCATTGATTGCTCTGCTTTGTTGGAGCGGATCGGATCTGTTCTCGAAAATCGGCTGCCGTGATGCAAAAGATAAATACAGCCACTTGAAGATGGTAACCGCCGTCGGTATCGTGATGGGTATTCATGCGGCGTATGAGATCTTCATCGGCGGTGTGGACATCACCTGGCAGGTGATCCTGACCTACCTCCCCGTGTCGGCACTGTATATCCTCTCGATGGCGATGGGCTATCTCGGCCTGCGCTATATCGAGCTGTCTATTTCGTCCCCCATCTGCAACTCCTCGGGTGCGCTCGTCGCCGTTCTCACGCTATGTACCATGGGTCTCGGCAGCATCAACGGCTGGCAGCTCGCGGCTGTCGCGCTGGTGTGTGTCGGTGTTATCGGTCTCGGCGTGGTCGAAATGACCGAGGACGACGAACTGCGCCGTATGCGGCAGGAAAAATCCAACTTCAAATACACGCGCTCGTTCATCGCGCTCGCGCTTCCGATTGCGTACTGCTTGTTGGATGCACTGGGCACCTTTGCGGACAGCTTGGTGCTGGAAAAGCTGGACGAGGATCAGGCAAACGTCGCGTATGAGCTGACCTTCCTCGCGGTAGGCTTATTATGCCTTATCTACGTGGTCGGCATCCGCCGCCAGCGTCTGATTCCCAAGATGGAAGCGCCGAAATACACGGGCGCCATCTTCGAGACCATCGGCCAGTTCTTCTACATCTACGCACTCGCGGACGAAGACCACGTGGCGCTGTCCGCCCCCATCATCTCCGCCTATTGCGCCGCTTCGGTGCTGTGGAGCCGCCTGTTCCTCAAAGAAAAGCTGTCCTGGAAGCATTATCTCACCATTCTCTGTGTCGTTGTCGGCATTGTCATTCTCGGCGTGTTTGACGGCTGAGTATCGTATTTTAAGCAGGTATTCCGCTCTTGTGGGATACCTGCTTTTTATAATGCCCAAATCACGCAACAAATGCGTCAACGGAGAAAGATCACACCTTATTTCGCCTCCCCTTGTCAGGGGAGGTGGCACGCGCGAAGCCGTGACGGAGGGGTAGTTTTCAGCATCTCTCCCTCAGTCTCGCCGCAAGCGTCTCGACAGCTCCCTCGTCAGAGGGAGCCATTCTTACATCTAATCTCCATTTTACAGACGGATGCTTTTTTGCAAAATAACTGGACTTTTTCGGCAAAGCATAGTAAAATGATACAGTTATGACTTTTTTAGAAAGGAGAGCCGCTATGGAAAAATGGGAACTGCTCGACGAAAACGGTCACCCCACAGGCAAAATCATCGTGCGCGGTGAGCCGCTGTTACCCGGTCAGTACCATCTCGTTGAGCATATTTGGATCGTGGATTCCAAAGGGCGTATCCTCATTCAGCGGCGCGCCGACCACCTGCGCTTGATGGCAGGGCTGTGGGCCGCCACGGGCGGCAGTGCCATCGCCGGCGAAGACAGCGAGAGTGCCGCCAGACGCGAGCTGTTTGAAGAACTCGGCATCCGCACGGCGGCAGGAGAGCTTGTTTACGGCGGACGGATGCGGCGGCGTAACTCCTTCACCGACATCTGGCTGCTCTACCGCGACATTGACCCTGCCACCCTGCGCCTGCAAAAAGAGGAGGTCGCGCAGGCGCGCTGGGCTACCCCCGAAGAACTGATTGAAAAACTGCACGACCGCAGCTTCCATCACTACGGCACGGCGTACTTCCAGTTTGTGTTCCGCGCCATTGAACGCGGCAGACGCACGCTGTACGCCACCGACCTTGACGGTACGCTGTTGCGCGATAACGGGGAGCTTTCGAACTATACGATCGAAACACTCAACCGCCTCATCAGCCGCGGTATGCCGATATCCGCCGCTACGGCGCGCGGCACCATCGGTGTGGAGGTTATCGGGCTTGACCGCATTCATTTCCGCCTGCCGATCGTTGCACTCGGCGGCGTGTTGCTGTACGACCTTTACCGCAAGCGCATCGTGCAGTGCTGTGAGATGTCCTCACCCACCGTTGCGGCAGTGCTGGACGTGTTCCGCACGCTGGGGCGCGCTCCCCAGCTCTACCGCCGTCGCGGCAACGAGGTGCATATCTACTACACCTCGCTCAAACCCACCGAGGCGGCATTTGTCAAGCGCGTGGATGCACAAGGGCGCGGCTACGAGCGCTTCTACCACAAGGTCAGCCAGCTGCGAAGCAATCCTGCCATCTTTTTCAGCTGTCAGGGTACCGAAACGGAGCAAACTCTGCTCGCCGAGCATCTTGCCTCGGTCAGCGGCATCCGCACGGTATGCTACCGCGACACCTACCACGAGGACAACTGGTTCGTCGAAATCAGCCGCGAGGACGCGGACAAAGGGCGCGCCCTTGAACGCCTGCGCGAACGCATCCGCGCCGACCGCGTGGTTGCCTTTGGAGACAACGTCAACGACCTGCCGATGTTCCGCGTAGCCGACCTTGCCTGCGCCGTCGCTAACGCGACCGAGCAGACCAAGGATGCCGCCGACACCGTTATTCTGTCAAACGAGCAGGACGGCGTTGCCCAATACCTCAACAACATTTATAACAGGAGGCTGTAAGCAATGCTGACCGAACGGCTTATCCGCCTATTTGTCAAAGACCATCAAAGCACGCATCTGCCGCAGGTGCGGTATACCTACGGACGGCTTGCCGGTATAACGGGGTTGGTGTGCAATCTGCTCCTGTTCGGCATCAAGCTGCTCGCCGGTCTGTTATCCGGCAGCCTCGCTATCGTGGCGGATGCGTTTAACAACCTTTCGGATGCAGGCTCGGTGGTGGTGACACTGGTCGGCTTCAAGCTCTCGGGTGCGCCTGCCGACAGCGACCACCCCTTCGGGCATGGACGCATCGAGTATCTCTCCGCACTCGCGGTGGCGGTGCTCATCATTCTCGCCGGCTTTGAACTGGTAACCTCAGCGGTGGATAAAATCCTACACCCTGCCGCCGCGGTATTCCGCCCCCTCACCGTCATCATCCTTGTTGCCGCCATCGGCATTAAACTTTGGATGGCAGTGTTCAATCACCGCATCGGCAAAAAAATCCGCTCGGATGCCTTACTCGCTGCTGCGACTGACAGCCGCAACGACGTTATCTGCACAACGCTTGTGCTGCTATGCACGCTGGTCGGGCTGTTCACCGACCTCGCTATTGATGGGTACATCGGCTTGGCGGTGGCGCTGTTCGTTATTTGGTCGGGCTTTTCCGTCATCCGCGAAACGGTGTCCCCCTTGCTCGGGCAAGCGCCCGACGAACAACTCGTCAAGGACATCGAAAAGGTGGTCTTATCCTATGACGGCATCGTGGGTATCCACGATATGATGGTGCACGATTATGGGCCGGGGCGCATCTTTGCGTCCCTGCACGCGGAGGTGCCTGCCAACCGCGATATGCTGCACAGCCACGATACCATCGACTGCATTGAACGCGAATTGCTCGAATCGCTCAACATCATCTGCTGTATCCATATGGATCCCGTGGACACCGACAACCCCGAAGCCCTGCGACTTAAAGAGTTGGCGGTCACCGAGCTGGCGTCTATCGACGAACGGCTCACATTGCACGATTTTCGCGTGGTCAACGGACCAAGCCACATCAATCTGATATTCGACGTGGTGACGCCTTTTGATTACCCCGACAAAAAAGGCTTACCCACTGTTCTCGAACAGCGGTTGCAGGCAATCGACAAACGGTTATTCACCGTCATACAGGTGGAAAATCGCTATACGTAAACGACCTTCGGCATCCTTGCCCGTCAAACGGGGCAAGGATGCTTTTTTAATGAAAAACAAATTTTCCTCTTCCAAAACGCCACACTTTATGGTATGATACAATTAAGTATATATATAATAAGAACGGAGGACTTGTTTATGGCGAAACAAACCTATACCGTACCGTTATCCGCAATTATGAAGGAAACCGCACTGGAAAGCGTGTATATGCCATCACCGCCCGAGGAGCGGATGATTATTTCCAGCGACGTCAACCGCCCCGGACTGGCTCTGAGCGGCTATTTTGATTTTTTCGACAGTGACCGCATACAGGTAATGGGCAAGAACGAGAACAGCTTTCTCGAAAACCTGCCCGACGACCTGCGCACGGCACATATTGAGGAGTTGGTATCCACCAACCCCCCTGCCATCATTGTCACGCGCAGTCTGCCCATCTTCCCCGAACTACTGGAAAGCTGCCAAAAGCACGGCGTACCGCTGCTGTCCAGCAAAGACTCCACATCGGGACTGATGGCGGCACTCATCGCTTATCTCAACGTCGAGCTGGCACCCCGTATCACCCGACACGGCGTGCTCGTCGAGGTGTACGGCGAGGGTGTTCTGTTGCTCGGCGACAGCGGCATCGGTAAGAGTGAGACCGCCGTGGAGCTGCTCAAACGCGGTCACCGCCTCATCGCGGACGACGCGGTGGAGATTCGCCGTGTGTCCGCCAAAACGCTGGTCGGCTCCGCACCGCTCAATATCCGTCACTTTATCGAACTGCGCGGCATCGGCATCGTTAACGTTCGCCGCATTTTCGGTATCGGCTCCATCAAAAACACGGAAAAAATTGACGTTGCCATTCAATTGGAGCCGTGGGACAACGAAAAGGTGTACGACCGTATGGGTACCAGCAACCAGACAATGGATATTCTCGGTATCGACGTGCCCACCATCACCATCCCTGTCAAACCCGGCCGCAACCTCGCCATTATCATTGAGGTTGCCGCTATGTCCAACCGTCAAAAGAAAATGGGCTACAACGCCGCTAACGAGCTGATGCACAAGCTCGGTATGACGGAGGAGACCGGTCTGCCCGAGGGCGTTCCCGACGATTGGAGCAAGTATTGATTATTGACTGCATATAATTTGCGTGTAACCATAGGAGGACCAGCGTATGTACCGTATCGGCATTGACCTTGGCGGCACCAATATTGTCGCCGGTGTGGTGGATGAGAACTATCAGCTTATCGCCACCGCCAAATGCAAGACCAACGCGCCGCGCCCCGCGGATGAAATCATCGGCGATATGGCGCGTGTCAGCCGCGAAGCGGTGAAAAATGCCGGATTGACGATGGAGGACATCGTGGATGTCGGCGTCGGCGCACCCGGCACCTGCAATACCGTTACCGGTGTTGTTGAGCGTGCGGAAAACTTGGATTTTATCAACGAGCCTGTACGGGATAAACTGCAAAAATTGCTCCAAAAGCCCGTACGCATCGAAAACGATGCCAACGCCGCCGCCTACGGTGAAATGCTGGCAGGCGCGGCAAAGGGAACGCGCCACGCGATGTGCATCACGCTCGGCACGGGTGTCGGCGGCGGTGCCATTGTTGACGGAAAAATCGTGGTTGGACACAATTTTTCCGGTGCCGAGCTTGGCCACATCGTCATCGTATACAACGGGGAACCTTGCCCCTGCGGACGGCGCGGTTGCTGGGAGGCGTATTCCTCCGCCACCGCCCTCGTTCGGCAGACCAAAGCGGCAATGGAACAGAACAAAGGCAGTCTGCTGTGGTCGCTCTCCGATAACGGAAAGAACGTTGACGGACGCACGGCGTTTGATGCGATGCGTGCAGGCGACGAGACCGGCAAGCACGTCGTGGAGCAATATATCCGCTACCTCGCCTGCGGCATAACCAATATGGTTAACATCTTCCAACCCGAGGTGCTGTGCATAGGCGGCGGTATCAGCCACGAGGGCGAGACCTTGCTCGCTCCTCTGCGTGCCATCCTCGAAAAGGAGCAATTTGCACAATATGCGAAGAGTAAAACACGGCTGGTTGCCGCACAGCTCGGCAACGATGCCGGTATTATCGGCGCGGCGTTTGCCGGCGT
>JAZOCH010000040.1:0-3700 GCA_045596425.1 Acutalibacteraceae bacterium
ACGGTGAGCGGACCCGGCCAGTTCGCACCCGCCCATCGGCGCGCGTTATCGGGAATTTCCTTGACCAGTGGCGCCCAGTCTGCCATATCCGCGATGTGTACAATGAGCGGATTGTCCATCGGGCGTTCTTTGGCGGCGAAAATCGAAGCAACTGCCTTTGGATTCAGCGCATCTGCCGCCAGCCCATATACTGTTTCCGTCGGGACAGCCACCAACTGACCGTCTCGCAGTAAGCGGGCGGCCTCGCGGATGCCTTCGGTTGTGGGTTTGAGCAGTTGCGTGTTCATAGTCGTAGCCTCGTTAATTCTCGGATTGTTTGAGTTTTTCGGCACGGTCAGCGGTGATGAGCGCGTCAACCAGCTCATTCAAGTCGCCGTCCATAATGGTGTCGATTTTATACAGTGTCAGACCGATACGGTGGTCCGTGACACGTCCTTGCGGAAAATTGTAGGTGTGGATGCGTTCACTGCGGTCACCTGTGCCGACCTGTGCCTTGCGGTCAGCGGCGATAGCGGATTGCTGTTCGAGTTGCTTTTGTTCCAGTAGGCGGGAACGCAGTACGCGCATCGCTTTGTCTTTGTTTTTGTGCTGGCTTCGTTCGTCTTGACACTCCACCACCGTGCCTGTCGGCAGGTGGGTGATGCGGATGGCGGATTCTGTCTTGTTGATGTGCTGTCCGCCGGCACCGCTGGACCGGTAGGTGTCAATTTGCAAATCGGCCGGATTGATGTCAAATTCGACCTCTTCCGCTTCGGGAAGTACTGCCACGGTGACAGTAGAGGTGTGGATGCGTCCACCCGTTTCGGTTTCGGGCACGCGCTGAACGCGGTGAACGCCGCTTTCAAATTTGAAGCGACTGTATGCACCCTGCCCCGTAATCATAAAGCTGACTTCCTTGTAGCCGCCAAGCTCCGTTTCGTTTGCACCCACCAATTCGGTGGAAAAGCCTTGCTTTTCGGCGTACATCGCGTACATACGGTAGAGAGAACCGGCAAACAGCGCCGATTCCTCACCGCCTGCACCGCCGCGTATCTCTACGATGACGTTGCGGTCATCGTTGGGGTCCTTGGGCAACAGTAGGAGTTTGAGTTGTTCGTTGAGTTGCGCAATGCGCTCCTTACTGTCGGTATATTCCTGCTGTGCGAGCTGGCGCAATTCCTTGTCGTCGCCCGATTCGGCAAGCAGTTCCTCCGCTTCGGCAAGCTGTGCTGTCGCTTTTTGGTATTGCGCATAGGCTTCGGCAATGGGTTGCAGCTCACGGCTCTCTTTCATCAGCCGCGCAAACAGCTCGGGCTGTACCGTCACGGTGGGGTCGTATAGACTTTGTCCGATTTCTTCATACCGTCGGGCAATGGCTTCCAATTTATCCAGCATCGGTTATCCGCCTTTCTTATTTGTGTGTTTAACCGGCGGCTACTCTTGCCGTTCGATGCGGCGGATATTCTTTTCGGCTTTGAGACGCGGAAGCATCATTTCGTGGTTGCAACCAAGGCAACGCAGGCGAAAATCCATACCGATGCGCAGCACCTCAAAGCGCTTGTTGCCGCAGGGGTGATTTTTCTTCATTTCAATGATGTCACCGACACGCACATCCATACTGTTCGCCTCCTGATGATATTATATTTAAATATTTTACCATATTTTTGCGTATGGTGCAATGCTAAACGTTGAGATTTTCGGTATATTTTTTGCCGAGCGCGAGATACTATTCCCGAGAAACGCATTTCAGTGTTTCTCATAATCGTGATACAGGAGGGAATAACGATGGATCAGTACAAGCAGAACGACCAGAACCGCAGCAACAACAACAATCAGAATCGCAGCAACAGCAACGATCAGAACCGCAAGAACAATCAGGACCAGAACCGCAAGAACAACAACGACCAGAATCGCAAGAACAACAACGACCAGAATCGCAAGAACAACGACCTGTTCTAATGCAAAAGCCGCCGATAACCATCGGCGTCTTTTTTTATTTGCTATTCAACTCATTCATTAAATCGGGGATGAGCTTTTTGAGTCGGTCGCGCAGATGGCGTTTTTTCTCAGTGGGGGCGTTGCCGGCAATTGTGACCACCAAATCGTCCTGTATGATGACGCGAGGAAAGTGGAAGGTGCCGTAGTCGGCAGGAGAGGTGACGTTGACAGGGATGCTTTTTGCCTTACACTCGGTGGCAATGCGAATGTTCATCTCGTTATCGTCGGTTGCCGCGATACAAATCTGCGAATTGGTGCAGTCGCCCCGAAAATACTTGCGCGGAATATGGCGCACGGCGTTATGGTTGCTCATCTCGGTAAGCGCAGGGCAGAGGTCGGGACTGATAACCGTCACCTTGGCGCCGAAACGCAGAAGCACCTCGGCTCGGCGTGCCGCCGCTTCGTTTCCGCCGAATACGGTGCAGTTGTTGCCGACAATATCAATGTGTAAAGGGAATCCGATTGACAACGCTGCCACCGCCTTTCGTACAATACTCCTTTTTACACTATACCATTTCGCTATGTATTATACAAGTCGCATCTTCGACAATTTTTGTGCGGCGAGACTGGTGAATGTGAATAAAGAACACTGTTTATTGCATAAGCCGTCGCATTCGGGGAACACTGTCCTTGACATTGACAGAGAGGAAGAGAGCTATGAACATTCACGAACCCTCACGCTTTAAGCGTTTTATCAACGGACGGGGCTTTTACGCGGCGTTGGCAGTTTGCCTGTTGGCGGTCGGTGGGGTAGCGGTGGCAACCCTCGGAGAAACGTTGTTTGTACGAGAAGGCACGACCTCCACACCGAATTCCGAAACCACCCCCGTCGAGCAGATTGTCAGCGACCAGCCCGATGAGCGAAAAACCACGACTACGACAACTACTGCTACAACGACCGCAACCACGATAACCACGACCACCACGGCGGCGGATCTGTATATCCTGCCTTTCGGAAATGCGGTTGTCAAGGCATACAGCGACGGTCAGCCGACATATTCTTTAACGATGGGGGATTGGCGCACCCACGACGGCACGGACTTTGTCGGTGAGCTGGGACAAAAGGTCAAAGCGCTGGCGGACGGCAAGGTGACCGCGATAAGTGAGAGTCCGCTGTGGGGTGCGATTATTACCGTTGACCACGGAATGGAGGTCATTTCGCGCTATTACGGCGTGAAGCCTGCCGTCAAAAAAGGGGACAACGTTAAGGTTGGTGACCTGCTGGGTACACTTACCGCGATTCCGTGCGAGAGTGCTGACGGACCGCATTTGCATTTGGAAATGAGCATTGACGGCAAGACGGTGGACCCTGTTGCTGCTATCGGGCTGGAAGTGCGGTATGTCGAAAAAGATGCCATGATGGAAAACAACTGAATCCTGCCCTCGGAAAGCTGCCTTATGTATTTTTTGCGTGAGCGGAAACGGTCAGAGGGGCAAAAGGCCGCCGAAGAAATTCGGCGGCTTATTTTTGTAAAAATCAGTTGACAAATGATGTGGGATAGCCTATACTAATTAAGGTAAAAGGCAAAGACGGAGAATAAGTCGATTGTATCCCTGACAGAGAGGGCAGTCGGAGCGTTGCGCTTCGCTGGAAGACTGCCTCGTGTGAGCATCGGCAAGCCACTCCCGAGCCTCGCTGCGAAATAAGCGGCGGCGTGTTGTCCGCGTTAAGGACAGTCGAGTGGTGCGGCATTCGCCGCGCAATTTGGGTGGTACCACGGAG
>JAZOCH010000041.1:0-8489 GCA_045596425.1 Acutalibacteraceae bacterium
ACTCCTTGGCTCACAGAACGACATGGCTACGATCCGACTTCCAACATCAACATTCAGACCATTTCTTCCAGCGAGATTCGCATCTCGGTGCTGGTGGCGAAGGCGGATGCAGGCCGGGCCGTAGCGGCGGTGCACCGTCACTTCTTCGGCGATTAATTTCTACGGTGTAAAATTTAGACGCGGAGGCGATACGAATGGCGGCAAAAAAGCAGACAACGGTGTTGTGCTTTGCCAACAACAAAGGCGGCAGCGGAAAATCCACCACCTGTGCGAACGTGGGCTATTCCCTCGCACAGCAGGGAAAACGGGTGCTGTTGCTGGACGGCGATATGCAGTTAAATCTGAGTCTTTCCTTCTTCCCTGAGGAGGAGGTGCTGGCGATGGCACAGGGGGACAAGAACCTCTATCACGCCATCCGCGAGCAAAAACCGCTCACCGAGTACATTATTCCCACCGCGTACGATAATTTGGACTTGATTCCCTCCTCCACGCTGATGAGCGGCATCGAATACGAGCTGTTCACCAAGTGGCAGAGAGAATTTATCCTGCAAAAATGCTTGCAGCCCGTCAGAGACAGCGGCGAGTACGATTACATCCTGATGGATGCGCCGCCGACGCTCGGCGGCTGGGTGATGAACCTGCTGTGTGCCGCCGACAAGCTCATTCTGCCCGTCGAAGCAAGCCCGTGGGGGTTGTTCGGCCTGGCGAATATGTTTGAGTTTGTGGCGACGGTGCAGCAGATGAACCCATCGCTCGCACTGCTCGGTGTGGCGCTGACCAAGGTGTCGGTGCGCAAGAACTATTTTAAGCAGACAATGGAAATCTTGCAGGAGATGGAAGACGTACACGTGTTTGATTCCATCATCCGCGTAGACAGCACGATTGAATGGGCGCAGGACAGCAGTAAGCCGGTCGGCGCGTATAAGCAATCCAGCCGCAGTGCACAGGAATATGCGGCACTTGCCAAGGAGGTAGATGAGCTTGTCCATCGGTAAAAGCAGTTTAGCGCGTGCCGCGGCGGCAACCGCCCGTCCGACGGCAGAAACAGCGCCCAAGCAGGACACGATGACCTGCTGTGAAGTGGCGGTTGACACCATCCGCCTGCCCAAGGGGCAGAAGCTTCCCGTCGCATCGGAGGCGTTGACGGCGTCTGTTGCCAAAAACGGCATTTTGGAGCCGCTTACCCTCGCACAGACGGGTGGAGAGACACTCACCCTGCTGTCGGGTGCGCGCCGTCTTGCCGCTGCCAAGCAGGCAGGGCTGGACACGGTTCCTGCGGTGGTGGTGGGGTTGACCGCTGCCGAGGCATCCGCCGCTCGTCGGGAGATTACCCGTTTCGCTGCCGCCGATACCCCTGCGCACGCGCAGGCGGATAAGCCGACGGCTGTCGGGCAGGCTATGCCTGCGTGGTTATTGTAAGCACAACGTAAGAAGAGAGCAACATCCCGTCTTACAAGATCTACCAATAGGTAAATTGCTCGGCAATGTGTTTTGTAAGACACCTTGCCGAGCAATTTTGTTGGTTTGATAAATTGTTCACAAGCAAGGTATACTATATCGATACAATGATTGAGGAAAAGAGGCAACGTATGAAGCAGCGTACATTCAGACACGGTATCCATCCTGCAAGGGACGGTAAAGCGTATACCAAAGACGCCGCCATTCAAGACTATCGCCCGACGGGAGAGGCGGTGTATCCGCTGTCCCAACATATCGGTGCGCCTGCCAAGGCAATCGTCGCCGTCGGGGACGAGGTCAAGGTCGGCCAGAAGATTGCCGAGGGCGATGGTTTTGTGTCCGCGGCAATTTGCAGTGCGGTATCGGGCAAGGTGAAGGCGATTGAGCCGCGTTTGACCATCAACGGACGTAAATCGCCTGCCATCGTGATTGATAACGACGGCGTGTTTACGCCGATTGAGGGCTTGGGACAGGAACGGGATGCAACGACCTTGTCCAACGAGGAGATTTTGACCATCATTCGGGATGCCGGTATCGTCGGACAGGGCGGTGCAGGCTTCCCGACACACGTCAAGCTCACGATGAAGGAGGGCGTTGCCCCCGACACCGTGATTATCAACGCCGCCGAATGTGAGCCGTATCTCACCTCCGACTATCGTTTGATGCTGGAACGCCCCGAGCAGCTGCTGGCAGGCTTGCAGGTGGTGTTACAGCTGTTCCCGAATGCGCGCGGTGTTATCGGCATTGAGAATAACAAGCCTGAGGCGATTCGCCTGCTGACTACGCTCACCGCCGACAATCCGCGTGTCACGGTATGCCCCCTCAAAACCAAATATCCGCAGGGCGGTGAGCGGATGCTCATTCACGCGGTGACGGGACGGGACATCCACTCCAAAAAACTGCCGATTGATGCCGGTTGTGTGGTGCTCAATGTGTCCACCACGGTGTCAATTTATCTGGCGGTGTGCCGTCAGACACCCCAGATCTCCACGGTGATGACGTTGACGGGAGATGCGGTGAACACCCCCTGCAACGTTGCGGTGCCCGTCGGCACCGATCACGCGGAGCTAATGGACGCCTTCGGCGGTTTCAAAGCCGAACCCGAGAAGATACTTTCAGGCGGCCCGATGATGGGCAATGCCATGACCGACCTGCACGTGCCGGTGGTCAAAGCATCCTCGTCGATATTGGCGATGATGCAAGACGAGGTGGCACAATGGGAGCCCAGCCCCTGCATCCGTTGCGGACGGTGCGTACGGGCGTGTCCGTCGATGCTGGTACCGGCAATGATGGGCAAGGTGGCGGACGCCGGTGACCTGACGGCATACGAGGCGCTCAACGGTATGGAGTGCATAGAATGCGGCTGTTGCACCTACGTCTGCCCTGCCAAGCGGCGGCTGACACAGAGCTTTAAGTTTGCGAAAAACGCGGTCAACGCGGCGAAGCGTCGGGCGAGGGAATCCGCCGACGCGAAGAAGTGAGAAGAAAGGACAGTGTGAGAATATGACGAATATTTCGACCTCTCCCCACGTGCGCAGTGGCCTGTCCACTTCCACGGTGATGCGTGATGTGGCGATTGCGCTGATGCCGGCATTGCTGTTCGGCATCTTCGTGTTCGGTCTGCGCGCGCTTATCCTCATCGCGCTGTGCGCGGTGACCTGCGTGTTAACCGAATACGTGTACCAAAAGCTGATGAAGCTGCCCGTGACGGTAGCGGACGGCAGTGCGCTGGTCACGGGACTGATTTTGGCAATGAACCTGCCTGCCACGGTGCCGTTTTGGGTACCCGTGCTGGGCGGCGTGTTTGCGATACTGATTGTGAAGCAGTTGTTCGGCGGTATCGGGCAGAACATTATGAACCCTGCCTTGGCGGCGCGTTGCTTCCTCATCATTTCCTTTCCGGCGATGTTGGGCGGCAACTGGCCGCAGGTCGGCAACGTCTTCGGTGCCGATATGTGGGCAGGTTTTGCTCAGCGTATGACCACCCTCACCGTGGATACTGCAACGGCGGCAACGCCGCTCGCGGTGTTGCAGAGCGGCGGCGAGATTGACCTGTTGCAGGCGTTCCTCGGCGCCCATTCGGGCTGTATCGGTGAGACCAGCGCGCTCGCCATCCTTATCGGTGCGGTGTATATGATTGCGCGCGGCGTTATCAGTCCGCGCATCCCTGCGGCATACGTCGGCAGTGCGGTGGCGTTCGCATTCCTGCTCAATTTGGCGGCAGGTAACGGGGTGGTTTCGTTTAACTACCTCATCGGACAGACCGTTACGGGCGGTCTGCTGGCAGGCGCGGTGTTTATGGCGACCGATTACGTCACCAGTCCTATCACGCGCGGCGGTCAGTGGGTATACGCCATTCTCCTCGGCTTCTTAACGGCGCTGTTCCGCGTGTTCGGTTCGGCGGCGGAGGGCGTATCCTACGCCATCATCATCGGCAACACGCTGGTGCCGCTGATTGAACGCGTGACGATGCCGCGTGCCTTCGGTCATACGCGTAAAGGGGGTGCCGTGAAATGAAAAGCATTCTGAAAAACACGGGCATCCTGCTGGCGATTACGCTGGTGGCGGCGATTGCGCTGTCCTATGTGTACGAGCTGACCAAGGGGCCGATTGCCGAAGCCGCGCAGCAGGCGAAAGCAGAGGCGTATCAGCAAGTATACGAAGCCGCGGCGACATTCGAGGACGTGGACAACGCCGCCGCACAAATAAAGGATTATAACGCCAAACTCACCAACGGTACGGCGGTGGAGGAGGTGTTGCGCACGGTGGACGAGGCAGGCAACCCCCTCGGTTACGTGCTTACCGTCACCGCCAAGGGTTATGCCGGTCCCGTGCGCATCGCGCTCGGCATCGATAAGAGCGGTACGGTGGTGGGCTACGCGGTGCTGGAACACGAGGAATCCCCCGGCTTCGGCGCCAACTGTGAGAACGAGGATGTCAGAAAGCAGTTCCTCGGCATCACCGCCGCCGACCAGCTCGACGGCATCACGGGCGCGACCATCACCACCAATGCGCTCAAACGGGAGACCCAAGCGGCAATCGATTTTGTAAAAACACTGGAAGGCGGTGAGGCGAAATGATGAAAAAAGCCTTAGAACGCCTGTGGAACGGCATTTTCAAGGAAAACCCCATCTTTGTGCTGATGCTGGGTATGTGCGCCACCCTCGCGGTGACCACCAACGCCATCAACGGTCTGGGTATGGGCTTATCCACCACCGCGGTGCTGGTGATGTCCAACCTGATGATTTCGCTTTTGCGTAAAATCATCCCCGACGGCGTGCGTATGCCGGCGTATATCGTCATCATCGCGTCCTTTGTGACCATCGTGCAGCTGCTTATTAAAGCGTATATCCCCTCGTTGGATAGGTCGCTGGGCATCTTCATTCCGCTCATCGTGGTTAACTGCATCATCCTCGGTCGTGCGGAGTCTTACGCATCCAAAAATAACGTATTTCTATCGATTTTCGACGGTATTGGTATGGGTCTCGGCTTTACCGTGGCACTGACCATCCTCGGTCTTGTGCGCGAGTTGTTCGGCAGCGGCGCGGCGTTCGGCATCTCCGTGATGCCCGATTTCTACGAGCCGATCGGCATTCTGGTAATGGCACCGGGCGCATTCTTCGTGCTGGCGATTCTCGCCGCCCTGCAAAACAAGTTTAAGGCACCCAGCGCTTCCAACGGCGAACGCAAGAGCGACCTTGCCTGCGGCGGTAACTGCGATGGGTGCGTGGGAATGACGTGCGCGCTCAACCACCGACAGATCGCGGAGCAGACCGCGGAAAAGGCGCGCCGTCTGGCAGAGGAGCGCGCCAAACTCGCGGCAGAGAAAAAAGCCGCGAAAGAATCGGAAGGAGGTGAGCAGGGATGATAAAGACCTTATTGCTCACTCTGCTGACCACCGCGCTGGTTAATAACGTGGTGCTTAGCCAGTTCCTCGGTCTGTGTCCCTTCCTCGGCGTATCCAAAAACATCAAAACCGCCGCCGGCATGGGTGGCGCGGTTATCTTCGTCATCACGGTGGCGTCGGCGCTGACCAGTCTGCTGTATAACAGCGTATTGGTGCCGCTAAATCTCACCTATATGGAGACCATCGTGTTTATTCTCGTCATTGCGGCGCTGGTACGGCTAGTCGAGATGGCGCTCAAAAAGCTCAGTCACGGGTTGTACGCCGCCTTGGGCGTGTACCTGCCGCTGATCACCACCAACTGCGCGGTGCTCGGTGTGGCGCTGACCAACGTGCAGGATGGAAACGATTTCATCACCAGCGTGGTAGCAGGCTTCGGCACGGCGGTGGGCTTTGCGATTGCCATTATCATTTTGGCAGGCATCCGCGAAAAGACGGCAGGCAACAACATCCCTCACGCATTTTCGGGTATGCCGATTACGCTGATTACCGCAGGGTTGATGGCAATCGCGTTTTACGGCTTCTCGGGGCTGTCGATTTAAGGGGGTGGCGAAATGATTGAAGCGATTATCATTGCCGCCGCCATTGTCGGCGGCGTGAGCGTACTCATTGGTTTGTTACTCGGCTTGGCGGCGCGTGCGTTTGCCGTCAAGACGGACGAAAAGGCCGAAGCGGTGCGTGCGGCACTGCCGGGGTCGAACTGCGGCGGTTGCGGCTACGCAGGCTGTGATGCGCTCGCTGAGGCGATAGCCAAGGGCGAAGCGCCCCCCAACGCCTGCCCCGTCGGCGGCAGTGCCGTAGCGAAAGAGGTTGCCGCGATTATGGGCGTCGAAACGGGCGCGGTTTTGCGGCAGGTGGCGTACGTGCAGTGCGCCGGCACCTGCGACAAGGTAAAGCGCGCCGCGAACTATTACGGTACACGGGATTGCCGTCAGGCGGCGATGGCACCGGGCAACGCCGGCAAGGCATGTTCGTTTGCCTGCTACGGGCTTGGCACCTGCGTGACGGTTTGCCCCAACGACGCCATCGCCTTGGTGGATGGTGTTGCGGTGGTGGACGAGGATAAATGCATCAGCTGCGGGCAGTGTGTTGCCATTTGCCCTCAGCACATTATCACGATGATTCCCGATAACTCCGCCGTCGAGGTACGTTGCTCGTCCAACAACACGGGCAAAGAGGTCAAGGCAGTGTGCGGCGCCGGCTGTATCGGCTGCGGCATATGCCAGAAGGTGTGTCCCGTGTCGGCGGCGAAGGTGGATAACCACTTGGCGCGCATCGACCACGCGTTGTGCATCGGTTGCGGCGCTTGCGCGGCGAAATGCCCCACCAAGGTCATTGAACTGCTTGCGAAACCTGTTAAAGCAGGCGGCAACGAAATAAAATAAATTTTTCATCATTTTCCTGCATAAGAGCCTTGCTTTTTCTCATAGTAACCATGAGAGCAAGCAAGGCTCTTTGCGCAAGGGGCTATTCCCTGCGTGATGAAATGGAGGAAAAACAGATGAAAAAACTTTTTGCAATCGTCTGCGGTGTGCTGATGCTGTTCAGCCTGACGGCGTGCGGCGAGAAGGACAAGGACCCCACGCCGAGCGGTACGACGGGCGGCGACGGCCGTCAGCTCGGCCTTGGCAGTGTCAACACCATGACCGTTGACGGCAACGAAAAAACCTTGGTCAAGACCACCGTTGCGGCGGTGATTCTCGACAAGGACGGCAAGATTACGGAATGTGAGCTGGACGAGGCGGAATTCCCCGTCACCCTCAAAAATGGTGCGTTGCAGGTCGCCGTTGACCTGCTCACCAAGGGCGATTCGGAGGATTACACCCTCACCGACAGCGATATCGGCGCAGGCAACCAAAGCACTCGTTCGTGGGAGGAGCAGGTGGATGCCTTCTGCGATTACGTGGAGGGGATGACGGGCGCCGAGGTCAGCGCGATTGCCGCCACCGACGGCAAGAGCGAGATGATTGAGGGTTGTGACCTTATCATCACCGATTTTATTCAAGCGGTGCACGAGGCGACCCGTAACGCCAAGGCGAAAACCATCGGTGCAGGGGACGAACTGCATTTGGCGGTGAGCGTGGCGAAAAGCGGCGAATCCACCGACCAAAAGCCGCAGTTTGACATCGAGATGGCGGCGGTAACACTCGGCGGCGGCGATCGTATTACCGCGTGTCTGACCGACAGCGCGCAGGCGAAGCTGACGATTGAAAACAGTCTGTTCAGCCACGCTGCCGGCAAGATGGATACCAAGCGCGGCAAGGGCGATGCCTACGGAATGAAGCCGGCATCGTCCATCAAGAAGGAATGGTACGAGCAGGCGGATGCGTTTGACGCTTACGCGGTGGGTAAGACCGCCGAGGAGCTGGCAAAGCTGTCCGTTCGTTCCGACGGCAAGACGGATGCGATCGCAGGATGCACGATGGCTGTCTCGGGTATGCTCAAAAACGCAGTGAAAGCCGCCGAACAATAAAACCGAAAACGAAAGGGCGCGACCGACGATGATGAAGCGCGTAGTATGCGTGTTTTTCTCCCTGCTGTTGGCAGGGGGCTTGGTCGGTTGCGCGCCTTTTTCGTCTGCGCAAAAGCAAACGCAGACATATATGGACGTGTTTGATACGGTGACGGAGATTACCGCTTACGGGATTACCGCTGAGCAGTTTGCGACGGACGTGGAAAAACTGCACGAGCAGTTGACCGCGTACCACCGTCTGTATGACATCTACCACACCTACCCCGACATGGCGAATCTGAAAACGGTGAACGACGCCGCCGGCGGTGCGCCCGTTAAGGTGGACAGCCGTATTGTGGATTTGCTGGAATATGGACTTGATGCCTACGAGCGCACCGAAGGACGGGTGAATATCGTCTTTGGTGCGGTGCTGGCGTTATGGCACGAGGCGCGCACGCAAGGAATTGCCGCCCCCGACAAGGCGGCGTTGCCCGACGCGGCGGCGCTGACGGCGGCAGGGGAGCACGTGTCCCCCGACAGCTTGGTTGTTGACCGCGTGGCAGGCACGGTGCGGCTGGCGGATGCGGCAGCGCGCATTGACGTCGGCGCGATTGCCAAGGGCTACGCGGTGGAACGGGTGGCGGAGTATGCCGCGCAACAGCTTGGCTGGACGTC
>JAZOCH010000042.1:0-7035 GCA_045596425.1 Acutalibacteraceae bacterium
TGGATATGGCGCGCCGCGTGGAGGGTATGCCGCGCAACGCCTCCACCCACGCCGCCGGCGTGGTCATCGCGCCGCGTCCCGTGAGCGATTTTGTGCCGCTGTGTATGACGCGCGATGCGCTTGCCACCCAATACCCGATGCACAACCTCGAAGAGCTCGGGGTACTCAAAATGGACTTCCTCGGCCTGCGCAACCTCACGGTCATTGCGGATGCCGAGCGGATGATTCGCCGTCACACACCCGAGTTTGATATCCGCAACATTCCGCTTAACGAAAAACGCGTGTATGCGATGCTGTCCGCAGGGCTATCCGACGGTGTGTTCCAGATGGAATCGGGCGGACTCAAACGCGTGCTGATGCAGCTTCGTCCCACTCGGTTTGAGGACTTGATTGCGGTCATCTCCCTCTACCGCCCCGGTCCGATGGACTCCATACCGCGGTATATCGAGAACAGCCGCCGCCCCGACCGCGTGAAGTACGCCCACCCCTTGCTCGAACCGATTTTGCGCGTCACCTACGGGTGCATCGTGTATCAGGAGCAGGTGATGCAGGTGTTTCGCGCACTGGCAGGCTACTCTTTCGGGCGTGCGGATGTAGTGCGCCGCGCCATGGCGAAGAAAAAGCACAAGGTCATGGAGCAGGAACGGGAGATATTCATTCACGGTCTTACCGACGAGGACGGCAACGTGGTGGTCGATGGCTGTGTGCGCCGCGGCGTGCCTGCCGCCACCGCCAACGCCATCTTTGATGAAATGTCCTCCTTCGCCTCCTACGCCTTTAACAAATCCCACGCCGCCGCCTACGCGCTGGTGGCGTATCAGACCGCCTATCTCAAATGTCTGTACCCGAAAGAATATATGGCGGCGCTGCTGACCAGCGTACTCGGCAGCAGTAAGGTGGTTACCTATATCCGCGAATGTGAGCGGATGGGTATCCGCGTGTTACCGCCGTCGGTCAACGAGAGTGCCGCCGACTTCGCAGTATCGGGCGACCATATTCGTTTCGGTCTGCTCGCGGTGCGCAATATCGGGCGCGGCTTCATTGACGCCCTCTCCCGTGAACGCGACCTTGGCGGTCCCTTTACCGGCTTTTATAATTTCTGTAAACGGCTGACGGGACAGCGCGAGTTTAATCGCTCGGGCGTGGACAGCCTGATTCGGTGCGGCGCCTTTGACGGGATGGGACTCAACCGCCGCCAGATGCTGCAAACCGCGCCGCAACTGATTGACCAGCTGGATAACCAAAACCGTTACGCGGTGGACGGGCAGATGGGCTTCTTTGATGCCGCGGAGCAGGCAGGCGATACCCCCATTGACATCCCCGACGTACCCGAACTCCCCTTTGCGGAGCTGTTGCAGATGGAGAAGGATGCCACGGGAATGTACCTGACGGGACATCCGCTCACCCCCTACAAGGAGCATTACAAGGTGCTGCGCGTCAGCCGTCTTGACCGCGTGCTGTCCGCCATTGAGGAGGGCAGTGACACCTACGCCGACGGCACCACGCTGCGCCTGCTGTGTCTGGTGAGCGGCGTGCGCACCCAAATGACCAAATCGGGCGCGCGCATGGCGTATCTGCAACTGGAAGACCTCTACGGTTCCATCGAGATGGTCGCCTTCCCCAAACAGTTTGCCCAGTACGAAGAACTGCTGCAAGTCGGGCAGGTGCTGCTGGTGCAGGGACGGCTGGATATCCAAGAGGAAAAAGAGCCGAAGCTGCTCGGTGAACGCATCGAGATTGTACCGAAAGAAGTGCCATCCACCCCACAATCGAGTAATGGAAGCGCTTACAAATCGGTTGAGCGCCCCACTTCTGCCGAAAAACCAGCAAAAAGCGCTCCATCTGCCCGTGCAGGCTTATATCTTCGTTTACCCACAGACAGCGGTGAATTGGTCGAGCTAACCGCGCAAATGCTGACGCAAAGCACGGGAAAATTTCCCGTCTACATCCGCTTTGCCGACAGCGGCAAGCTGGTGCGCGCGCCGCAGAATTGGTGGGTCACGCCGACCGACAAGCTGCTCGACGACCTGCGCTGCCTGCTCGGCAACGACAACGTGGCAATGATAAACTGATATCTGCAATATGTTTCTTAACCGTAATAAAATTTCAGAAGGGGAACCGATATGGTACTTTATATCATTCGCCACGCTGACCCGGATTATGAAAACAATACCATAACCGATTTTGGTTGGCAGGAGGCAAATGCGCTTGCCGACTGGCTGAAAGATTTTCCGTTAGATAAAATTTACACCTCTCCCCTGGGTAGGGCTATTGACACGGCAACGCCCACCTGTAAAGTAAAGGGTATGGAGTATGAAATTTTGCCTTGGACAGCCGAACGTATGGATTATATGGAAAGCTGTCGCCTTACTCCGGAGGATCATCTCAGTTATCGTTTTTCCAATGAAAAAGGCATTTATGATTTCAAGGATTTTTATGAGTCTGACAGAATGAAAGCCATTGATACTATGGTTGAAAATTCTGACGAATTTCTTGCATCCTTAGGGTATGAACGCCAGGGGGCATTTTATAAAATAAAAAAGCCTAACGAACAGCATATAGCGGTTTTCTGCCATGGCGGTTTTGGTGCGGCATGGATATCCCATCTGTTAAACACTGCCCCTGCCGCAATGTATCCTCAAATCAGGCTTAATACGACAAGCGTAACCAAATTTGTTTTTGCAAACGAAGAGGTGGGGTATACCAAGCCTATCTTAAAACACCTCGGCGAGATAGAACACATCCGCCGCGTAGGATTAAAAATAAATGACCGATAAAATTAAGTAGCAGATGCATTTTGCGGTATAATCCGAAAATGCATCTGCTTTTTATTTACTTGTTTAAAATTTTGTGGTATACTATATGAGTGAAAATTTGTGCTGTGAGGTGAGAGCGTGGACAAGTTCGTGTTACATTCGAAATATCAGCCGACAGGGGACCAGCCCGAAGCGATTGCCAAGCTGGTGGACGGCATCAACCGCGGTGACCGCGAGCAGACGTTACTGGGTGTAACCGGTTCGGGTAAGACTTTTACAATGGCAAACATTATAGAGAAAGTAAACAAACCCACCCTCGTTCTCGCTCACAACAAAACCCTTGCCGCACAGCTCTGCACAGAGTTTAAGGAATTTTTTCCCGAAAATGCGGTTGAGTATTTTGTTTCCTACTACGACTACTATCAGCCCGAGGCGTATATCCCCTCGACCGACACCTATATTGAAAAGGACTCCGCCATCAACGACGAAATTGACCGCCTGCGCCATTCTGCGACGGCGGCGCTGTCCGAACGGCGCGACGTCATCATCGTGGCGAGCGTGTCCTGCATCTATACGCTTGGCGACCCCATCGACTACCGCACGATGGTCATCTCCCTGCGCACGGGAATGCAAAAAAGCCGCGACGAGCTGCTGGACAAGCTGGTGGACCTGCAATACGAGCGCAACGACATCAGTTTAACGCGTAACAAGTTCCGCGTGCGCGGTGACGTGGTGGAAATATTTCCTGCGTATGAGAGCGATAAGGTGTTCCGCGTGGAATTCTTCGGCGATGAGATTGACCGCATCTCGGAAATCAACCCTCTCACGGGGGAACTGAAAAACATCGTCAGTCACGTAGCGATTTTCCCTGCCAGCCACTACATCGTGCCTACGGACAAGATGCAGGCGGCCATCGTGCGCATCCAAGACGAGCTCGACGAGCGTGTGGCGTATTTTCAAGCGGAGAACAAGCTGCTCGAAGCCCAACGCATCGCGCAACGCACCGCCTACGACATTGAAATGTTGCAGGAGATCGGTTTCTGCAAGGGCATCGAGAACTATTCCCGTGTACTCAGCGGACGAGAGCCGGGCAGTACTCCCTGCACGCTGCTCGACTATTTCCCCGACGATTTTCTGCTGTTTGTCGACGAGAGTCACGTCACCCTGCCGCAGGTGCGCGGTATGTTCGGCGGCGACTACGCGCGCAAAAAGAGTCTGGTGGACTACGGTTTCCGCTTACCGAGCGCATTCGATAACCGTCCGCTGAACTTTGACGAATTCTACGACCACATTAACCAAGCGGTGTTTGTTTCCGCTACCCCCGGTGCGCTGGAAAAGGAGCGCTCGGCGCAGATTGTCGAGCAGGTCATCCGCCCGACGGGATTGCTCGATCCTCTTATTTCCGTACGCCCCACCGAGGGACAGATCGACGACCTAATGGAGGATATCCGCCTGCGCACCGAACGGCAGGAGCGCGTATTGGTCACCACGCTGACCAAAAAGATGGCGGAGGACCTCACCGCCTACCTCGATAATAACGGGGTGCGTGTGCGGTATATGCACCACGACATCGACACCATCGAGCGTATGCAGATCATCCGCGACCTGCGCCTCGGTGAGTTCGACGTGCTTATCGGCATCAACCTCCTGCGCGAAGGCCTCGACATTCCCGAGGTGTCGCTGGTGGCGATTCTGGACGCGGATAAAGAGGGCTTTTTGCGCAGTGAGACCTCGCTCATCCAGACCATCGGCCGTGCCGCGCGCAACGCGGACGGGCAGGTCATTATGTACGCCGATTGCGTCACCCCCTCGATGGAGGTCGCCATCACCGAGACCGAGCGCCGCCGCACCATTCAGCAAGCCTACAACGAGGCGCACGGTATCACCCCCAAGACCATCCGCAAGGATGTGCACGAAATTTTGGAAATCTCCGCAGGCGGCGGCAAAAAAGCGCGCAACCAAAAAGGGATGCGCTTGACCAAGGCAGAGCGCGACGAGCTCATCGCACAGCTCACCAAGGAGATGCGCAATGCGTCCCGTCTGCTGGAATTCGAACACGCGGCACTGTTGCGTGACCGCATCAAAGAACTACAAGAAGGAAAGTAAAGGTGTACCTTCCTATGGCTGAAACGAAACTCATTGTCAAGGGCGCGCGCGCCCATAATCTCAAAAACATCGACGTCGAGCTTCCGCGCGACAAGCTTATCGTGTTCACGGGGCTGTCGGGTTCGGGCAAATCGTCGTTAGCTTTCGATACCATCTACGCCGAAGGGCAACGGCGGTACGTCGAAAGCCTGTCCTCGTATGCCCGTATGTTCCTCGGACAGATGGAAAAGCCCGACGTGGACTACATCGAGGGGTTGTCCCCTGCCATCTCTATCGACCAAAAAACCACCTCCAAAAACCCCCGTTCCACCGTCGGTACGGTGACGGAAATCTTCGATTATCTGCGCCTATTGTATGCGCGCATCGGTATCCCCCACTGCCCCATCTGCGGCAGAGAGATTCGCCAGCAGACGGTGGACCAGATCACCGACCGCATTTTGGAACTGGACGAGGGGACGAAGATTCAGTTGCTTGCCCCCATCGTGCGTGGGCGTAAGGGACAGTACGTCAAAGAACTGGACTCCGCGCGCAAGGCAGGCTATGCCCGTGCGCGCGTGGACGGCATCCTGTACGACCTGCTGGAACCCATCGAGCTGGATAAAAACAAAAAACACACCATCGAAATCGTGGTTGACCGCTTGGTGGTGCGCGACGACATGGTCGGGCGACTCACCGACTCGGTGGAGACCGCCACCGCGCTGTCGGGCGGCCTATTGACGGTGGACGTCATCGGTGGCGAGGAGCTATCCTTCTCGCGCAACTACGCCTGCCCCGACCACGGGGTGAGCGTGGAGGAGCTGTCGCCGCGGATGTTCTCCTTTAACAACCCCTTCGGCGCGTGTCCCAAATGCACGGGACTCGGCATCTATATGTCGATGGACCCCGACCGCGTGATTGTTGACGATACCTTATCCATCCGCGAAGGCGCCATTCAAGCAAGCGGTTGGAGCTACCGTGACGGCGGCACCATCGCCAAAATGTACTACGACGGACTCGCCGTCCACTACGGTTTCTCGCTCGACACCCCCGTTAAGGACCTGCCGAAAGAGGCGCTGAACGCCATTCTCTACGGCACGGGCGGCGAGAAAATCAAAATGACCTATACCCGTGAATACGGCAGCGGCACTCACTACACCGCCTTTGAGGGTATCCTCAACAACCTGCAACGGCGCTACACCGAAACGTCCAGCGAAGTCATTCGCGAGGAATTAGAGCAATATATGAGCCAAGTCGACTGCCCCGAATGCCACGGGCGGCGCTTGAAGCCCGAAAGTCTGGCGGTAACCGTCGGTGAGCGCAATATTATGGAAATCTGCGATCTCACAGTGGAGGAATTGCAGGCGTTTATCGACGGGCTGGAACTCACCGAGCGCGAGCATATGATCGGCGACCGCGTGCTCAAAGAAATTCGCGAACGGTTACACTTCCTCGCGAGCGTGGGGCTGGGGTATCTCACCCTCGGGCGCGGTGCCGCCACCCTATCGGGCGGTGAGGCACAGCGCATCCGTCTGGCAACGCAGATCGGCTCCTATCTGATGGGCGTATTGTACGTGCTGGACGAACCGAGCATCGGTCTGCATCAACGCGACAACGACCGCTTGCTGGACACCCTGCGGCATCTGCGCGACCTCGGCAACACCCTCATTGTGGTGGAACACGACGAGGACACGATGCGCGCCGCCGACTGGATCGTGGATATCGGCCCCGGTGCCGGCATCCACGGCGGTCACGTGGTGTATTCCGGCCCTGCGGCAGAGATTGAAGATTGTGAGGAATCCTTGACGGGACTGTATCTTTCGGGCAAACGCCGCATCCCTGTGCCGCAAAAGCGCCGCACAGGGAACGGACACTTCCTCACCGTCAACGGTGCCAAGGAAAACAACCTCAAAAACATTGACGCGGCATTTCCGCTCGGCGCGTTCACCTGCGTGACGGGTGTGTCGGGCTCGGGTAAATCGTCGCTGGTGAACGCCATTCTGTATAAGCGATTGGCAAAGGACCTCAACCACGCCCATACCCGTGCAGGCAAGCACGACGGTATCGAGGGACTGGAACACCTCGATAAAGTCATTGCCATCGACCAATCCCCCATCGGGCGCAGTCCGCGCTCCAACCCTGCCACCTACACGGGCGTGTTCAACGACATCCGCGAGCTGTACGCCTCCACCACCGA
>JAZOCH010000043.1:0-7419 GCA_045596425.1 Acutalibacteraceae bacterium
GTTTCCTTAATCGGTGCGCCGCCCGAAACCGCACGGTAACCACGCTTATGCAGACCTGCGCCACTGGTGTCCAGCATCAAGGTCGCTTCGTCTTTGAGAATGGTGAACTGCACCTGACACTTACTGCCCGATTCATTGAGAAACCGCGTATCATACGCATCACGCAGATGCTCAACGATCGCCTTTTTGATAATCGACTGGCAATCAGGAACACTGTGCAACTGCGAATTAAGCGCCCAGCCTTTCACAGGGAAAGCGTCCGCGCGACCAATCCACTGCTCCCACGGCAGAGCGCGCACGCCCTCAAACAGTTCATCGAATGAGCGTGCCGTAAAGCGGCCGAGCACAATCAAAATGCGTTCGGCATAGCGCGAGGCAATGTTGGCACGTGCCAGCATCTCCATATCGCCCTCAAACAACACGCGCCCATTTTCGGGGCGCACGTTCTCCGCGCCGAGGCGGCGAAGCTCATCTCCAAGTATTCCCTCAATGCCGAACAGGCACGGAGCGCTAAATTCCATCTGTCCCATAATACCGTTCCTTTACTCATCACACGCACGGCGCAACAACCGCACTTAAACAACAAGAAAGGGCACACATTTCTCCGTCAAAGAGAAAAGCGGTCCCTTTCAATAAATCCGTATTGTTATTGGCCGCCGCGAGGCGTCTTACGCGTAAAGCCGCCGTGCTTGCTGTCCATCGAACGCTTGATATCCGAAAACTTCTCGTCACTGGTAGCCTTAAAGCGATTCATCATATCCTCAAAGCTCTCACTGCGAGGAGCCGAAGAATTCCACTCTACATTATCGGGGCGACCGGAAAACGCCTGACGTCGGGGTGCCGCAGTACGGGGCGCAGGAGGAGCCGCCTTCTTCATCGACAGGCTGATCTTGCCATCGTCGCCGATGCTCAGAATCTTCACCTTCACCATCTGGCCTTCGGTGATGAAATCACGAATCTCCTTAACGTAGGTAGATGCCACTTCCGAAATGTGTACCATACCCGTCTTTTTCTCCGGAAGTTCAACGAACGCACCGAACTTCGTGATGCCGGTAACCTTCCCCTCGAATACCGCTCCAACCTCTAACTGCATAGACTAACAAAATCCCCCTAGGTCAATTTACAAACTGATATACCTGATCGTTCGGACCGACATAGCCATCCTCACGCAGATATTGCTCTAAATTCTCCTCTATGTTGTCAACCTTGTCCTGCAAGTCCTCAACATAGATCTCCTCGACGGCTTTACGTTCCGCCAATTCGTCGATTACTGCCTGCTTTTCGTTGATCTGCATCTGAATCTGCACCAGCTTAAAGAACCCGAAAGCAATCACCGCAACAATGACAATACGAAACAACGGGCTGCTCTTCTTATGACGGCGCTTTGCTTTCATATTGTCACCTCCCAGCTTTCGTAAACGACAGAAAAATAAATTCACACAGTATATTTTACATATATATGCCGTAAATTTCAAGTGTTTTTTTGAAAAAATTTCGATTTTTTCGGCACTTTTTTGGCTGTTTTCGGTATTTTCTTTGAAATTTTGCTTATAACTGAGAAAATCGCCGAAAAACCTACTCGAATCGGCATCAAAATAAGCCACAAAAGCCGCAAAATCGACCGCGATAAAAACCGTCCGACAACACACAGCAAACGGCTCAACTGACGGCCCACAACTAGGTGCTGCATAACCGCGCCCGACAGAACACCGCCAAACAACAGCGGATGCATTCGTCCATCCATAATAGCCAGCGAAAAATAAAAGGTCGCCAGCGCCGCCAACACGAAGAACAACACGTCACACAAGAAAATCATCAACCGCCGACGGCAACGCATACGACTCGGAACATTGAAGACGCTGAACACAAACCCTAAGCACACGCCGAACAACCAACTTTGCCCAAACAGCGAAAGCTGTTGCGCACCTGTCCATTCCGGCACGGCGCATCACCGAAACAGGCGACCGAAAAAGCCGCCGTTCTTACGGTTATCCGCATATTCCAAGGAGCGCACTTCCCCTTCAACAGACAAGGCGCCGCTTTCCAGATCCAAATGACGAATATGCAAGCCGCTTCCGCGAATCGTGAGTTCACCCAGCGAAGTAAACGCCAGCACTGTCGTCTCATCAAAGCTGTCCACATCGGATACACCGGTCAATTCAACTTGCTGTCGCTCCTGCATAATCAGCTGATGCGGCAATCGTACCTGTTTGTCGTTTCGTTCCATAGCCAAGCCCTCCATCCGTTCCTACCAATATCTATGAACGGGGAGGCACGCTTATGCCTTAGGGCAAGACCTCATACAGCATTGCCGCATCGTTTTTCGCAACCGTTTCCTGCACGGCAACCACCCGCGCCCGAAGCTGACGGGCGCCAAGCGTAATTTCAATAACATCCGCCACTTTCACATCATACGATGCGCGTGCAGGCTTGCCGTTAACCAACACCTTTCCGGCATCGCACGCTTCGTTGGCGACCGTGCGCCGTTTGATCAATCGCGAAACCTTCAAATATTTATCCAATCGCATAAAGACTCTCCTTTAATGACAAAAAAAGCCGTCCAAACGGACGGCTTTAATCGTGCAGTGTTTATTTCACAGCGTTCTTCAGAGCCGCGCCGGCCTTGAAGACGGGCTGCTTGGAAGCAGCAATCTTGATAGCTTCCTTGGTCTGGGGGTTACGGCCCATGCGAGCAGCGCGCTCACGAACCTCGAAAGTGCCGAAGCCGATCAGCTGAACCTTCTCACCTGCAACCAGTGCAGCCTCGATGGAACCAACAACAGCAGCAACAGCCTTCTCGGCATCCTTCTTGGACAGACCGGCCTTCTCCGCAACAGCGGCGATGAGTTCTACCTTGTTCATAACGATATACCTCCACAAAATTATATTCCAGCGGCATTCAACCGCATTGGGACTTATAAACGATGGTGTTAACACCAATCATTACTTCTACTATACACCTTTCCGTGGTGTTTTGCAAGCAGAAATTTCTTTTTTGGCTTTTTAACAGAAAACGCTCCGTGTTTTCTATGGAAAACGCCATATTTTTCCCCAAAACTTGTCAAATTGCCGAAAAAACACCCTGTTTTAATCATTAAAAGGTTGCCACTTCATTTTCGGGTGCCTCGGTTTTATCCACCGAAACAGCGGTCAGCACCGGACCGACGCGCCCATAACAGGCGTGTTCACGAATCGCAATACGTGCATTAACTATGACCCAATCGCGGCTTTTAAGCATGGAGGCGCCCATCCACTCGCACACCAAGCCGGCAAAGCGGATGTCATCCGCACAGCAGGTCATCAGCGGACGGCCGATGATAAAGCACCCCTTCGGAACGGAACGATCCAGCACCACCTGCCCTTTGAATTGCACGGACTTCCCGTCGTAAGTGTCAAGCTCCTCCGATAAATCGCGATACCACAGCGCATAATCGCTGTCCGCAATCTCAATGAGCGCCGCCTCTTTATCAAACGGCAACGGATCCTCAATATCATCATACTCCACATCATTTTCGCCGTACTCATAGGCAATATCCGCGCGGCGCGATACACCGCGCACGATTTTATGCAAAGCCATTTTATCCAAGCCTTTTTGCGCGCGATTGAAAACGACCAACTCGGGAGAGTTCAGCTTGTCCACTACCAGATTGCGCATATTCGCGTTGTATGCCGCAAAAGTGTTGGCGTCCGCAAACAGCATTTCTTGATAAATCACCCAGTTTTTGGGCATATTTTGAAACAAATCCCCCAGCAACCACATCCCGTTATATTCGATGATAACACGATGCGCACGGTGTTTTTTCTGTAATGAAGTAAGATTCTCGGACGTCAGTTGTTCGGGCATATCAATGGACTCAAAATACACGTTTTTGGATGGATATTTGGTAGCATCAAACTCTACCTCCCCTTCTTCACACAGCAAAACAAGGGTGCGCTCTCCGCTGTTA
Organism: Acutalibacteraceae bacterium; assembly: GCA_045596425.1. Classification (GTDB taxonomy): domain Bacteria; phylum Bacillota; class Clostridia; order Oscillospirales; family Acutalibacteraceae; genus UBA5905. The sequence continues at coordinate 3,948 of JAZOCH010000043.1, forward strand.
AACCGTTTATCCTCCAACGTGCCTTGAATAAAGGTACTCTTTCCGGCATCCAGAAAGCCGGTGAACAAATATACCGGTATTTCCATCTTATGCCTCCTCGGTATACGGCACGCGGAACAACGCCGCTACCGCCGCTTTATTGAGCTCCGAGCCAATGACGCACAAGCGACCGATCACGTCCGCACCGCCAAAACGCACATCCGGTGCATCGGGAACGTAGTCAAAATGAATCCACTGACCGTCAACGCCTGCCACCATACCCTTGGCGCGCAACACCGTGCCGTAACGTGCCTCATCCTGCAACGCCTGCAATGCGCGCTCGATATCCTCCTTGGTATACGCCGCGGCAGTCTCCGCACCCCAGCTGGAAAACACTTCGTCTGCGTGATGATGGTGATGATGCTCATGGTCGTGATGGTGGTGGTCATGGTGATGGTGATGGTCATGGTCATGGTCATGGTCGTGGCAATGACACTCTTCACCCTCGTGATGGTGATGATGCACATGGTGGTGATGTTCGTGTTCGTGGTGATGACCGTGATGGTGACCGCACTCAGGGCAAGCTTCTTCCTGCGCCAAATCGGCCATAGCCGCCTCCAACGAGTTTTCCTGTTCCATTGCCGCGAGAATCTGTTCACCGCCGAGTTTATCCCAAGGCGTGGTGATGATGGTCGCTTTGCTGTTATGTGCGCGCAAAAGCTCCACGCACGCCGCAAGTTTATCCTCCGGCATACCATCGGTACGGCTGAGAACCAAGCAACCGGCGTACTCAATCTGGTCGTTATAGAACTCACCGAAATTCTTCATATAGATTCGGCATTTGGTTGCATCCGCAATCGTTGTAAAGCTATTCAGCTTCACATCGTTGTTTGCCACTTTTTCCACGGCACGAATAACGTCACTGAGCTTACCGACGCCCGACGGCTCAATCAGAATGCGATCGGGCGTAAATTGCGCGAGAACTTGTCCGAGTGCTTGGGTGAAATCGCCAACCAAACTACAACAAATGCAACCGGAGTTCATCTCGGTAATCTCAATGCCTGCCTCTTTGAGAAAACCGCCATCAATGCCGATCTCACCAAATTCGTTTTCGATGAGTACCAATTTCTCTCCTGCGTACGCTTCTTTGATTAATTTTTTAATCAACGTGGTCTTGCCGGCACCTAAAAAGCCGGAAAAAATATCAATCTTAGTCATAATACCCATCCTTTTCCTTGTTTCTTTAACAGACAGTATACCACGATCGCGCGGTGTTTTCAACGCCTTTTTGTCGTTTTTTGTAACAATCAGCCTACATTCCACGCGCGAATGTGCATAGAATTTGTGCAGTTGCGGAAATCGTGACAAATTCAAGGTTTTTTCATCTGAAAAGGTTGATTTTTTTGGATAATTTTAGTATAATAGGGTCATATTGGTTAGGACGTTTTTGGGTTTTGGGGTAATAATAACGGAGGGTTAAAATGGCTATCGATCTGCATTGCCACACAAAGATTTCCGACGGTTCTATGGGCATTGACGAACTGCTTGCCACGGCAAAGCGCCGCGGCATCACAGCGCTTGCCATCACCGACCACGATGCCATTGCCGGGGCTACCCGTGCGGTTATTGCAGGAAAACGCGTCGGAATCGACGTTGTTCACGGAGTAGAGTTCTCTGCCTGTGACAAAAAGCGTAATCGCCGTGTGCATATTCTGGCGTATTTGTGCGACTGTCCCGACCGCCTAGAAGGAATGTGTCGTCGCATCAGCACCGCGCGCCGTACCGCCGCGACCGAAATGGTGCGTAAGGTCCTGCGCTATTATCCCATTATTCCCGAATCCATTGCTCGTTGCGCTTCGGGCAGTTCCGCCATTTTTAAACAGCACATTATGCACGCGCTTATTGATGCCGGCTACGCCACTGCCATCTTCGGCGAGGTTTACGATAAGCTGTTTAATCGCGAGAACGGTTGTGCCTACGTGCCCATTGATTATCCCGATGTGTATGAGATCATCGACCTTATCCACAGCGCCGGCGGTCTCGCCGTGCTCGCCCACCCCTACACATACGACAGCGAGGAACTGATGCAAGAGCTGGTTGCTGACAACAAGCTCGACGGCATTGAGGTGTGGCGTCCTACGCACACGCAAGAGCAGATCGATACTCTCATCGCTTTTGCCAAGGAACACGCAATTTTGATGACCGGCGGCAGCGATTTCCACGGAATGTACGCTAAAACTGCCCGTCCGCTCGGTTGCCAAGTGCCCGATGATACCGTACAAAAGATGCGCGCATACAAGGCGCAGATGAAGCGCCGCTGATTTCACCGTTTGGGAGGTTGCCGCTATGAGTCATTCTTACAAGACACAAGGCGTTTGCTCGCGCAATATCACCTTCGACATTCAAGACGGACGTGTATTCAACGTGCGTTTTGACGGCGGTTGCAACGGCAACACACAGGGCATTTCCGGCCTTGTAGAAGGAATGCCGGTTGACGAGGTCATTCAGCGTTTGTCCGGTATCCGCTGCGGCTTCAAGGGTACTTCTTGCCCCGACCAGCTTGCTAAGGCGCTGAAAAAAGCCAAAAACGACGAGTAATTTTAATGCAGTTGCAGGTTTCTGTAACTGCATTTTCTATGTCAGGAGGGAGAATATGACGTTTCCGCAGCCATTCATCGAACGAATGCAACCGTTACTGCAAGAGGAATGGGTGTCATTCTGTGCCGCTTATGACACGCCTTTGCGCCGCGGTCTGCGTGTCAATACCGCCAAAATCACCACTGAACGATTTTGTGAGCTGTTCCCCCTACCTCTGACCTCCTCGCCCTTTGCGGCGGATGCCTTTTATTTGGATGCACCGCACAAAGCAGGCAGTGACCCTCTCCATCACGCAGGCGCCTATTATATGCAGGAGCCGTCCGCCTCATCGGCGGTGACGGTGCTTGCCCCCAAGCCCCACGAACATATTTTAGACCTATGCGCCGCCCCCGGCGGCAAATCCACCCAGATCCTTGCTGCTCTCGGCGATACGGGACTGCTGTGGAGCAACGAGTACGTGCCTGCCAGAGCGCGCATACTGCAACAGAACCTTGAACGTTGCGGTGCTCGTCGACAGGTCGTTTCCAACAACGATACCGCGCGCCTTTGCTCTGCCCTGCGCAACGCTTTTGATGCGGTATTAGTGGATGCCCCTTGCTCCGGCGAGGGCATGTTTCGTAAAGAGCCGCAGGCGCTGACGGAATGGAGTGTGGACAACATCCGTCTTTGCGCCGCCCGTCAACGCGAGATTCTGCACAATGCTTCGCTCGCGGTAAGAGCAGGCGGCAGACTGGTCTACTCCACCTGTACCTTCGCACCCGAGGAGAACGAAGCCGTGGTAGCAAGCTTCCTTGCCGAGCATCCCGACTTTTTGCTTATCCCCATTGATGTGCCGTGGGGCGTTCCAGCCTTTTCCTATGACCGAAGTCGGAGGCCAAGCGGTCTTAGGAAGACA
>JAZOCH010000044.1:0-2149 GCA_045596425.1 Acutalibacteraceae bacterium
CCTACCCCACCACCGTGACGGCGCACACGCCTTGCCGCGTGCTGTTTTTACCGCAACAGACGGTGTCCGCTTGGATGGCGGCGGTTCCGCGTGTGGGAGAGAACTACATCCGTTTTCTGTCCGACCGCATTCGCTTCCTTAACCGTCGGCTTGCTACTCTAACCGCTGAAAACACTGACGGCAAGCTATGGCGCTACCTGCTCGCTCATCGTGACGAAGATGGTTGGGTACATTTAACCAACGGCATCGGTGAACTCGCCAAAACCCTCAACATGGGGCGTTCCAGTCTGTACCGCGGATTGGATGCTCTCACCGCTGACGGCAAAATTACGCGTCACGGAAAAGACATTCGTATTATTTTCAAGGAGGAATCATTATGAAAAAACTACTCGCTTTGCTGTTATCCGTTATGCTGATGGTCGGGCCGGCCGCCTGCGGTCAAGCCGATGAGCCTGTCAGCTCCGACACGCCTGCCGACAAGGCAACCGTCAACGTGGTTGCCATCGCCGGCCCGACGGGTGTCGGTCTGGTTTCGCTGATGGACAGCAATCAAAAAGGAACGGCTGCCAACCAATACAACTTTACCGTTGTGAACGACCCACAACAAGCGGTGGCGGCGGTTGCCAACAAGAGTGCCGATATCGCCGCTGTCCCGACCAACCTCGCGTCTACGCTGTATAAGAAAACCGGTGGCAACGTGCAGGTGCTCGCCGTGAACACGCTGGGCGTGCTGTATATGCTGGAAAACGGCGAGTCCATCAAGGCGGTCAGCGACCTGCGCGGCAAGACCATCTACACCTCAGGACAGGGTGCCAACCCCGAATATATCCTGCGGTACGTGCTGGAAAAGAACGGGATTAACCCCGATAAAGACGTGAAAATTGAGTTTGTCGCGGACAACGATACCCTCAGCACACTGGTCGTTAACGGTACGGCGAAGGTAGCGATGGTGCCCGAACCCAAGGTGACCGCCTGCCTCAAACAGAACACCAACGTTAAGAACGTGCTGAATATGACCGCCGAATGGGATAAGGTTGCCGACGGTACCAGTAAGCTGATGATGGGCTGTGTCGTTGCACGCAAGGATTTCGTGCAAAACAACGCCGCCGCAGTCAAGGCGTTCCTTGCGGAATATAAAACGTCTATCAACGCCGTCAAAGCCGACGTTCCTGCCGCCGCTCAGCTGTGTGTCACCCACGGCATTATCCCCAAGGCACCCATCGCGCAGGCGGCTATCCCCAACTGCAACCTCACGTACGTTGACGGCGGTGAGATGAAAGCTCAGCTTTCGGGCTATCTCAACGTGCTGTTCGACTACAATTCTGCGGCTATCGGCGGCGCGAAGCCTGCGGATGATTTCTACTATGCACAATAAGAAATTTAACCGTCTGCTGGTCGGTGCCGCTGTCGCAGTGTTCTGGGTGACGTTATGGGCTATGCTCAGCGGCAACATCGGCGAAGAAATTTTGCTCCCTTCTCCTGCCAAGGTGATGGAAACCTTATGGGCCATGTGGCGCACGGCGATATTCTGGCGCTCGGTAGCGCTGTCGCTTTTGCGCATCCTGTGCGGCTTTGTTGCCGCTGTTATCGGCGGCACCTTGCTCGCGGTAATCACCACCCGTTTTCGTGTTTTGCACGCGCTGTTATCGCCTCTGCTGCACATCGTGCGCGCGGCACCCGTGGCATCCTTTATCATCCTCGCCTACGTGTGGATTCGCGTGCAGATTTTGCCGGCGTTTATCGCCTTTTTGATGGTCCTGCCGCTGGTATGGACCAATGTAAGCGAGGGCATCAAAAACACGGACCGAAAGCTGATCGAAACCGCGCGTGTATTTCGTTTGGGGCAATGGAAAACCTTTCGCCTTGTCCGCCTGCCGTCCATACGGCCGTATTTTACCGCCGCGTGTACGACAGGGCTTGGCTTTGCGTGGAAATCCGGCATTGCCGCCGAGGTTATCTGTACGCCTGCTAACTCTATCGGCAAACAACTGTACAGCGCCAAAGCTTACCTCGAAACACCCGAGGTGTTCGCGTGGACGGTAACGGTGGTTGTGTTGAGCGTGGTGCTTGAACACGTATTATTACAGGCCGTCAAGCACCGAAAGGCGGTGGCGGAATGATAATTTCTATGAACGCAGTTTCCTTTGGT
>JAZOCH010000045.1:0-5266 GCA_045596425.1 Acutalibacteraceae bacterium
TCGTACAACTCGGCAGTCGACGGCTGTTGTTCAAAATCCGTCGGTGCCGCCTTGTTGATGGCGTACAGTGCCTCCACCGCATGCAAAATCACTTCCAGCATATGGCTGTGCGCGTCGTTAGGTATAAGCAGCGCATCCCAATCGTAATCCTCGTCATCCCATAACGTCGGTTCAGGCCATTGTCCGTCGCCGTTCATACGACGAACATCCTTAAATTCCTCATCGTTCTCCGCCTCTTTGAGCAAGCGAACGATGGTGGTATATTCCCGAAGATTCCATTGCACGAGATCCTGCGCAGCCGGCAGTTTGCCAAGCTGCTCGTACCGTTCCTCCATCTGTCGGGGATATTTCAGCAGCAGTAGAGTCTTATACTCTATGGTCGGCACGGTAATACCGCTGTCCAATACCAACGCGAACTGCCGTTCGTACACCGCCTGCCACTCACTCGGCGGCACGGAGGTGCCGTGCTCCGCAAACAGCCTGCGCAGCGTGTTGCAGAAAAACCCGAAGTCCCTGAAATAGCTCAACCGCCCATCGGTGAAATACAGCGCCCGTTCAGCGGCATCTATCGCATAACGGCAACAAGCCACCGCCTGTTCATGGTGTTCACGCAACAGCTTCTCGATGGCAGAGTTGGCATACCACAAAAAGTCGGTGTACTTTTTCATACTCTCCTGATATTCCAAATCGCGGTACTTTTGCAGGAAGGTCTTGTAGGTATCCTCCGTTTGCGGAAGCGCTAACCGCACGTCGATTGGGCGCGCAGTATTGCGCAAAAACTCTTCCCTCGGCTTCATGGGGTATTTCAGCTCCTGTGCGCGGTTATACACTGCCTGATATACTCCCTTCCAATAATCAACAGAGCCGGGGAGATTCTGAGACGTTAGCGGCATCGACGCCAACACCGTGGTGAACACCCGAATAAAGCTCCTCTCTGCCTGCTCCGGCCTGTCCATTAACCGTCCAAGGTCGTACCGGCCGGCGGAATGAAGCCATAAACTGAGCAAATCACGGAAGGTGCGCTCGGGGAACAAAAAGAACCGTTCCTCGAACGCCGCGCAGTCCATAGCATCGTACTGCGCGGTCTCCTCGGGAGATAAGGGTTTGAAAAAGTTCCCGTAAAAGAGCAAAAACACCGTCGGACTCCATTGCCTTGACCTCTGCTCCAATGAACGCGTCTGATTATCAAACTGCATAACCGCGCCATGATAGCGCTTATACCGCACACAATTTCGAAACCAATCGCGCAATAAGGTTCCGTACGGATACCACGCAAACGTGAATTCTGCACGATTTTGCATAAACAGTTCTCGCAAGGACGATATCTCATTCAACAATGCCCACATAAAGTACTCATAAACGGCAAATCGCTGCTCTACGTCCTCGCGCGCATCGCAATCCTCACGCGCCAATAAATCGCCAAACACATTCGTAAAACGATACAACCGCCGTATCCGTTCGTTTGTCGGCGGCTCACTTTGCCGTTCGTTTTTAGGCGCGTAGGCAAGATAGCTTGGCAGATTATCAATCAGCTCGCGGCATATACTCTCGTCTTTGAGAAACAGCCGAATCGATTGCCGACGATATTTCAGCTTCGTGCTCCAAAACGCATTGATAATATAGTCGGTGATGTAATTGTTCATCCGACACTGGCGCGCAAAATAGAGAATATCGCTCACACGCATCGGATGCTCGTCATCCATCTTATACAGCTCATCAAACAAACGGCGCGCCAACACAGGGTCGTCGGGATGGCCGTTCAGATTGACAAAATACAGCGATTGCCGCAAGCATTTATGGGCGAAATCATACCGCCCGTCGGCGCGCAGGATGAACACCTCCTGCAAATAGTGGCGCAGAAGCAAAAAGTTCTCCTCGCTAAAATTATCCGAGGAAAGCTGTTTGAGCATTTCAACCGTCATCCCGTAGGGGGCGGCGGCGATATGCCGAAGCGAATCGTACAGACGCCCGTCGATGCGCTCGCAGGCGAACTTCAAAAACCGCCGACAAAACGACAGCAAATCGTACGAGTAGGAGGTTTCCATCCCCTCGGTCAGAAAATCGATGATTTTGAGCTGCTCGCGGTTGATACCCTCCATGGAGGCAACCTTATGCGCGACATTAAACTCGGTAGCATCCATCATCCTCAGCGCCTGCACCACCAGATTCAGCGCCAACGGCAGTTTTCCGCGAGAAACGGCAACCAAACGGTCCTCCACCTGCTGTGCCAGCTCACGCTTGTTATACTCCGACAAAATTCCGCGAATGATCTCACGCGTATCCTGCTCGTCAATCGGTTCAAGCTCGATAACGGGGGCGCGCGAAAAACGACGCGGCACAGCAATGTCGTGCGTGAAGCTGACGACAAACTGCACCTTTTTATACCTGCCGAAGGGTAAAAACAGCAATTCCTGCATTACCTTGCCGACACGCAACTGGTCCACTGCATCGATGCCGATGAGCAACGGCGACAACGCGGATGCCTCATACTCCACACAAAGCTGCTCCTCGTAGTCCTTCCACTCATCAAAGCTGTTGGGGGTTGTATGTTCTTTGCCGAGAGCAATTTCCAGACAACGCACGATGCGATGCAATACCTCCATACCGCTGTCCACGTTCTCGGTCAAGCCGCAGAAAACAGGCTCAACCTTATAGGACATCACTCCATCGCGGCATTCGGTGAGCAGGCGACTGAGCAGCGAGCTCTTGCCTGCGCCCGTATCACCTGCCAAAAATATCACGGGCGTTTGGGCGGTGATGGCCTGCATACACGTGTCAAACAGCTTGCGACGACTGCGGAAGCCTGCCGCCTTCTTTTCCATATAGGTGCGGTGGACAATAGTCTCCAACGACGCCTCGTCGGGAAATGCACAACCGTCGATTATCTGCGTCCACAGCGTGTCGGTCAGCACCTCATCAAAAGGCAGAAACTCCTCTGCGCTGACAATGCCCTGCGGTGTATGGACAAAATGCAGAAACTGCTCAGGCGATAAACGCTCCTCCAACTTGCGCCGCAACACCTGCATCTCCTGCGAACAATCGGCGTCCTCACGGTCAATATAACACACGACGGCGCGTTTGCGGCAATCGGCGTTGCGCAACGCCCCGTATTCAATCTCCAATTCCGTGATGCCGCATTGCGGATTTTCCACCGTAAAGGAAAAGTCCCTCTGCGCCATGGCGATTACCTCACTGTCTAACGGGTGACTGCATCGCTCTCCCAACAGAATAACCATCGGCATCGGTGGGGCGGCTTCGTCAATCGCCTGCAAGCAGGTGATCATCGTTTTTACCGCGCCGTTGTCGGTGTTTTCCGTGTCAATACCCCAGCGAAAATCGGTAAAATCAATCTCCTGCCCGTATTGCTCGCGCGCCTTTTTCGACAGACGGGGCTGAACCTGCTTGTTGATGATATCCCGAGCCGTATCCATATCGGTAAACGTACTCGATACAAAAATTTTCACAGTCACCCCTCCTTTCCCCCTATTTTACCACGCTGTTTTACGCAATTCAACAGAAATTGTCGATTTCGGTTGCAACAATTTCCGTTGTATGCTATATTTAAGATATAATAAGTTATACAGTTTACGGAGGGAACGGCTATGCAGCTAAGCAAAAGTACCATCCTCAATCTGGTGTACGCCGAGGCGGAAAGCCTCAGAAAAAAATACCGATCCAGCAACATCTCGCAAGTGCATATTATTTGCGCTATGCTCACCCTTTCTTTGCGCGCCGAAGAATCGGTCAAGTCACACGAGGAAATTACGACTACCGTTGCGCTTCTTCCCATCTTCGACGATGATCGTGCAAACTTGCTGGAAACGGCACTGTCTATGCTCAAAAATAACGCCGTCACCACCTATGAGGACGTGATGGCGTTGGAGGATTGCTTTGAGCTTGCGGAAATCCACGCCTCACTCAACAGCAAGAAGGAAATCACCCTGCCGATGCTCATCAGCAAGATTTTGGAAAATCCCACCGACAAGACGAAAGAACTGTTTCCTCTCAAATTCGGCGAAGCAACGCCGACCGCGCAAGAAATACCCGAGTTCTTTGAGCAAGAAGAGGTCAAACAGCCTGTGGAGCCGGTAGACACCGAGGAAGAAAAAGAGCCCACGCAACAGTGGAGCCCTACCTGTCCGCAGGATATCGTCGAAGCCATATCCCCCATTAAACGTATGCAAACCCGTCTGCGCCGCCACGTGTACGGGCAGGATGAGGCGATCTTCGCGGTTGTATCGGGATATTTTAATGCGCTGAACAACGACGGCGGCAACCAATCGGGCAGCAAGCAGCCGCGTGCGACCTTCTTGTTTGCCGGTGCGCCCGGCGTCGGCAAGACGTACTTGGCGCAAATCGCGGCGCGCGCCCTGCATATGCCTTTCCGCCGCTTCGACATGAGCAGTTTCAGCGACAAAGAGGCGCCGCTGGAATTCAGCGGTACCGACAAGGTGTACCGCAACGCCCACGAAGGTCTGGTCACCGGCTTTGTGCGCCGGCATCCGCGTTGTGTCCTGCTGTTTGACGAGATTGAAAAGGCGCACATCAACATCATCCATCTGTTCCTGCAAATCTTGGATGCCGGTCATCTGAAAGACTCCTACACCGGCAAAAACGTCTCCTTCAAGGATGCCATCATTATTATGACCACCAATGCAGGAAGGAGCCTTTATGAGCATTTGGAACCCGGCGACCCCAAGCCCAACCGCAAGGTTATCGTCAACGCGCTGACCAACGAGGTTAATCCCCTCACGGGACAAAAATTCTTCCCTGAGGCAATCTGCTCACGCTTTGCCGCCGGTAACATTGTGCTGTTCAATCCCTTGGGCGCACAAGAGCTGGTGAGCATCGGACGCGCTTGTCTTGACAAGTACGCGGACAAGTTTAACCAAAATTTCCATATTGCGCTTAGCTACGACAACAACATCTGTCCCTCGCTGCTGTTTGCCGAGGGTGGCCGCGTGGATGCACGCGCACTCAAAGGCCGCGCGACCAATTTTCTCTCCTCCGAGGTGTATAATTGGGTGCGTTTTGCCTACGAAAAGGACGAAATCACGCTATCCGACATCAAAAACATCCGTTTGGAGACCGACATCGGCAGCGGCGACACGGCTAAGTTGTTCCGCCCCGAGGGTACGCCAACCGTCTTACTGTACAGCGAAGATCCCGACACTTATTCGGCGCTGAACACCCCTTTGTTCCGTTTCCTGCGCCCCACGACCAAGGCGCAGGCGGAGGAACTGATCGCAACCGAGGAGATTCACTT
>JAZOCH010000046.1:0-7347 GCA_045596425.1 Acutalibacteraceae bacterium
GATTTGTGGGCGTTTAACGAGGAAGAGGTCGCTCGTGCGGTTGCCGCATCCGCCATTCCGATTATTTCGGCTGTCGGGCACGAAACGGATTATACTATTTGCGATTTTGTGGCGGATCTGCGTGCGCCGACGCCTTCGGCGGCGGCGGAGCTCGCCGTCCCTGACCGTCATCGCTTGATGGCGGCGGTCGACACCGCGCGCGGAAGGCTGCTGAACGGCTGTCGGGCGCGTATCGAGGCGTGTGCGCGCGATTTGCAATTGATAAAGAATAAGCGTTGTCTGTCTGCACCGCAGTACTATACCGAGGAGCAGGCAATGCGGTTGGATATGCTCACGCGCCGCTTTGTGTCAGCGGCGAAGCAATCGCTCGGCACGGCGGACCGCCGTTTGGCGGCGACCGCATCCAAACTGGATGCGCTCAGTCCGCTGAAAGTGCTTGGTCGCGGCTATGCGATAGGCTATGCCGCCGACGGGCAGGTGCTGGACAGCGTATCCCGTACAAAAGTGGGCGATACGGTGCGGCTGCGGCTGACCGACGGCACGTTGGAATGTCAAGTGAATAATATTTTGGAGGGTTGAGTATGGCAATCGAATGGACGTTTGAAAAAGCAATGGAGCGTCTGGAACAGATCGTGGCGGCGCTGGAAGGCGGCAAATGCAGTCTGGATGACTCGCTCAAACTGTTCGAAGAGGGGACAAAGCTGACCGCGTTTTGCAGCAATCAGCTTAAAGAAGCGGAGCAGAAGATTGTTAAACTCACTGATATTGAGCAAGGCGGCGTTGTGGAGATGAACGACCGTCAAGGTGAGGATATGGGCGAAGAATTATCCGATTAAGAGGTGTCTTTATGGCAAGACTATATACCGAGAGCTTACAGCGGCATTGCGACGATTTCGAACGGGCGTTGCCCGATTATATGCCCAAGACGGGCGGTTTGCAACATACCGTTGCCGAGGCGATGACGTACGCCTGCACCGACGGCGGCAAGCGTATTCGTCCCGTGCTGGTGTTGGAGTTTTGCCGTCTGTGCGGCGGTGAACCGGCGTCGGCAATGCCGTTTGCGATGGCGATTGAGATGATTCATTCTTACTCGTTGGTACACGATGATTTACCGTGTATGGATAACAGCTTGTTGCGGCGCGGCCGTCCGTCCACCCACGCGGTGTACGGCGAGACGATGGCGCTTTTGGCAGGTGACGGTCTGCTGAATCTGGCGTTTGAAACGATGCTGCGCCCCGACAACCGCGCGGAACTTAGTGCTGAGAGAGTGCTGGGCGCGGCGTCGGCGCTGGCGGATGCGAGCGGCATTGAGGGAATGGTCGGCGGTCAGGTCATTGACTTGGAGAGCGAGGGAAAGGCCATTCCGCTTTCCACATTGGAAGCCTTACAGCAGGGGAAAACGGCGGCACTGTTGACCGCCGCTTGTGTGATGGGTGCGCGGCTGGCAGGTGCCGATGCCGTGCGTGAAGAGGCTGCCCGTACGTTCGGTTGGAATGTCGGGCTGTCCTTTCAGATTGTGGATGATATTCTGGACGTCACCGCATCGGCGCAGGAGCTGGGTAAGCCCGTCGGCAGTGACGCGGATAACGAAAAGGTGACCTACGTGTCCTTGCTCGGCATTGACGAGGCGCGCCGTCTTGCCGCCGAGCGTACACGGACGGCGGTGGAAGCGCTCGCGGTGTTCGGTGAGCAGGCGGATTCCCTACGCCGTCTTGCGCAGGCGCTATTGACACGCAATCATTGAAGATATAACAGAAGGTGACGGTATGATCGATCTCGGGAGCATTCATTCTCCGACGGATATACGACAACTGAATAAAAAAGAGCGAATCGCGCTTTGCGAGCAGTTGCGGCAGAAGATGATTGAAACCGTTTCCGCTAACGGCGGCCACCTTGCCTCCAATTTGGGTGTGGTGGAATTGACCGTTGCTCTGCACAGCGAGTTTACCACACCGCACGACGTGCTTGTGTGGGACGTGGGGCATCAGTGCTATGCGCACAAGCTGCTTACCGACCGCTATGCCGACTTCGGTACGTTGCGTAAGCAGGGCGGTGTGTCGGGCTTCCCAAAGCCGTCCGAGAGTGAACACGATTCCTTCATCACGGGACACAGCAGTACGTCCATTTCCGCTGCCAACGGCATTGCCAAGGCAAAGGCACTGACGGGGGATGACGGGTACACCGTGGCCATTATCGGTGACGGCGCACTGACGGGTGGTCTTGCTTATGAGGGGCTTAGTAACGCTGGGCGCAGTGATGACCGCTTGATTGTTATTCTCAACGATAATAAGATGTCTATCAGTCAGAACGTGGGCTTTGTATCGCGTTATTTGACACATCTGCGCACCAAGGTGCGGTATGTGCGCTTTAAGCAGCGCTTGACCGCCGCGTTGATCCACATTCCGCTCATCGGCAAGCCGCTCAACCGACTGGTGCACAACTGGAAAAAGAAAATGAAACGCTCCCTGTTCGCGCACACCTCGTTTTTTGAGAATATGGGATTTCATTATATGGGACCCGTCGATGGGCACGATTTAGGGGATTTGACGCAGGCGTTGCGTGCGGCGAAGAGCGTTGACCGCCCCGTGGTACTGCACGTTGCCACAATTAAGGGCAAGGGCTACGCGTTCGCGGAGAAAAACCCCGATACCTACCACGGTATCTCGCATTTTGACAGCCGCGAAGGCGCGGTGGCGGCATCGTCGCCGACCTTCTCCTCGACCTTCGGGGATGCGATGTGCGCATTGGCGGCGGAGGATGAGCGCATTGTGGCAATTACCGCCGCGATGATCAAGGGTACCTGTCTGGAACCCTTCGCTTCGCAGTATCCCACGCGCTTTTTTGATACGGGTATCGCGGAGGAACACGCGGTGACCTTTGCATCGGGTATGGGTGCAGGCGGACTGTTGCCCGTGTTCGCGGTATATTCCTCGTTCTTGCAGAGGAGCTATGACCAGCTCGTCAACGACACCTCGATTATGAACAATCACATCGTGTTGGCAATTGACCGCGCAGGCGTGGTGCCGGACGACGGCGAAACACATCAAGGCATTTACGACGTGGCGATGCTGCGCTCTGTTCCGCACACCACGATTTATGCACCTGCCACGTTTAAGGAGTTGGAACGCCATTTGCGGCAGGCTCTGTACGATACCGACGGCATTGCGGCGGTACGTTACCCCAAGGGCGGCGAGCATCCGTTGCTGGCGGATTATGAGCCGTCGTATCAGCCGTATACGCTGTCCAAAGGCAAGGGAAAACACCTGTTGCTCGTTACTTATGGGCGCACCTACGGTGAGGTGTTGGCGGCGTGCCGCCGTTTACAGCAGAACGGCTGTTATCCCTCGGTGCTTAAACTCAACCGCATCCATCCCGTAGAGGAGGATGTGATTGCCCTAATGACGGAATACGACTGTGTGCTGTTCTTTGAAGAGGTCAGCCGCACGGGTGGTGTCGGAGAAACCGTCGGCAACCGCTTGGCGCAGGTCGGTTATCGCGGACAGTATGCCGTTCGCGCGATTGATACGGTGCTAGGGGCTTGTACCACCGAGCAGGGCTTGCAAGCAGTCGGTCTGGATGCCGCCGGTATCGGTGCGTTTATCCACGAGCAGACGGACAAGCTGTCGCGTTGTGCGCAGGAGGGAACCGATGGCGGCAACTGACGGTATCCGTCTGGATACGTGGCTGGTGCAAAACGGCTATGCAGGCGGACGAGAAAAGGCTAAGGAGCTGATTGCCGCCGATTATGTAGCGGTGGACGGCAAGATAATTAAAAAAGCGGCGTTTTGTGTGACGGAGGGTGTGACGGTCACCTGCACCGCCCCGACGCCGAAGTACGTTGGTCGCGGCGGCTATAAGCTGGAAAAGGCACTCACCCTCGATGGTGTGACGGTGGCTGGCGCGGTGTGTATGGATGTCGGCTCGTCAACGGGCGGTTTTACCGACTGTATGCTGCAAAACGGAGCGGCGCACGTGTACGCGGTGGATGTCGGGCACGATCAGTTGCATCCAACCTTGCGTGCGGACACCCGTGTGACGGTGCTGGAAGGCACCGACATCCGCAGTGAGGCGCTCAAACAGGCAGTATCGGCACACAGGGTGAATTTTTGCTCGGTGGATGTTTCGTTCGTTTCGCTGGGACACGTGCTACCGTCGGTGTTGCCGTATCTGGCACCCGATGCGACGGTGGTTTGTCTGATAAAACCGCAGTTTGAAGCAGGTGTCGCTGATGTCGGCAAGCGCGGTGTGGTCAAGGACCGCCGCGCACATATCCGTGTGTTGCAGGAGATGCTAATGCTGTTTGAGCGCTTGCATCTGTCGGTGACGCACTTGGCCTATTCGCCGATTACGGGCGGAGAGGGAAATATAGAATATCTGGCGGTGCTCAAAGGTGCTTGCTCGACCGCGGTGACGGATGTCACCGCGGTGGTGGACGAGGCCTACGCATCGCTTAAAGGAAAGTAACAGAGGTGAATGGTATGCGTATTGCAGTGATACCGAATAATCGTTCTTTGCAGGCATCTGTGCTGCTGGAATCGGTGTGCGCACGGCTGGAAAAGGCAGGTGCGCAGGTGGTGACGATAGCCCGTGACGGCGGACTGCCGTCGTCGGGGGAGATTGCGGCGCGCTTGGGATCCTGCACCGCGGCGATTGCGCTCGGCGGCGACGGCACCATTATGCACGTGGCGAAGGCGGCGGCAACGGTGGGTTGTTCCGTGCTGGGCATTAACGGCGGTCATCTCGGCTTTTTGGCAGGACTCGAACAGGACGAGCTTGCCGAATTGGATGGACTGCTCACGGGCGCTTATACCGAAGAAGTACGCGCACTTTTACGCGTGACGGTGCATAAGGCGGACGGGGAACACACCTTTTTGGCGATGAACGAGGCGGTTATATCGCGCGGCGCGCTGTCAAGGCTGTTGGATTTACATATCGTTGGTGACGGGCAGGAAATTCTTTCTTGCTGCGGTGACGGGGCGATTGTTGCCACCCCGACCGGCTCGACAGCGTATTCGCTGTCGGCAGGCGGTCCGATGGTGGACCCCTCGGTGGCGTGTATGCTACTCACCCCCGTATGCCCACACACGCTCGATTCGCGTACGCGCATTTTGCCGTCGGACAGCGTGCTGACGGTGACGGCATCCACAGCGGACGGTGCGGAAGCGTTTGTTACGGTGGATGGCGAGGAATATATCTCCATTACCGCCGAGGACCGTGTCACGATACGGCAGGCGGACGAGTCGGCAAGTCTCATTCGGTTAAAACCGACCACCTTTTACGATGCGCTCAGCCGTAAGCTGACGGATAGGAGGACAGTATGAAAACCAGACGACACGCAAAGATTTTGGAAATCATTCATTCCCGTGCGGTGGAAACGCAGGAGGAATTGCAGAGCCTGTTGCGCGAGGCAGGATATGATGTCACGCAGGCAACCGTTTCGCGCGATATCAAGGAGCTGAAACTTATTAAATCTCCGTCGGCAGGCGGCTATCGCTATTCCGTCGCCAAGGACGGCGGCGAACATATTTCTGCAAAATTTCATTCGATTTTTACGGATTCGGTGACCAGCGTGCAGTATGCGCAGAATATTGTGGTGGTGCATTGTCTCAACGGTATGGCGCAGGCGGCTTGTGCGGCGATGGATTCGCTGCATTGGAGTCAGGTTATCGGCACGTTGGCAGGGGACGATACGTTTATTTGTATCACCACGGGCGAGCGTCAGGCGGAAGAACTGGTGTTGGAACTGAAAAGACTGCTGAAAGTGGACTGATTGACGAAAGGTAAGAGGACGTATGCTGCAAAGCTTACACATTGAAAATGTGGCGGTCATTGAGCGCGCGGATATCACCTTTGGTACGGGACTGACCGTGCTGACGGGTGAAACGGGCGCCGGTAAATCCATTGTCATTGACGCCATCAATGCGGTGCTGGGTGAGCGTGTTACACGGGATGTGGTGCGCCACGGCGCCGAGCGTGCGTATATTTCCGCGGTGTTCGGGGATGTGTCCGAGGCTGTCGCGGCGGTGCTGGACGAGCAGGGCTTCGCACTGGAAGAGGATGGCACGCTGCTGGTTCAGCGCAGTATCACCGCCGATGGTAAGGGCAGTTGCCGCATCAACGGCCGTCCGGCGACGGTATCCGTGTTGCGTGAGATTGGACGGATGTTAGTCAATATCCACGGCCAGCACGAAAACCAAGCGCTATTGCAGGCGGAACGCCACGTGGAATATCTTGACCGTCTCGGCGGCCTGCAATCTGTCCGCGCAGAATATGAGACCGAATATCGCACCTACTGCCGCATCCAGCGCGCCATTAAGGCGACGACCATGGATGAGGCGGAGAAGGAATATCGCACAGCGACCTTGACACAGCAGATAGCGGAGATTGATGCCGCCGCCTTGCGTGTCGGGGAGGAGGCTGAGCTTAGCACCAAGCGTGAGCTTGCTCGCCACGCAGGGAAGATTGCGCAGGAATTGCAGACAGTACACGCCGCGTTGGACGGTGAGGAGGATATGCTCGGCGCGCTGGCGCAGCTCACCGATGCGGTGGATGCGCTCAAAGTGGCCGGTCGTGTGTCGGAAGACTTGGATGCGCTTGCCGCGCGGTTGCAGAGCGCCTTGTACGACGTGCAGGCGTGCGCGGAGGAAGCAAACGAGGCGAAGGCGGCGCTCTGCTTTGATGAGCAGGAACTCACACAGATAGAGGACCGTTTGGCGCTCATCGGGCGCTTGACGAAGAAATACGCCGCCGACGAGGCAGGGGTGCTGGCACACCGCGACGACCTGCAAGCACAACTCGATGCGATTGTGCTGTCGGATGAACACTTGGCGGATTTGCAGGCGCAGTCCGCGGTTGCACGGGATGCGACTATCGCCGCATCCGAACGCTTGACCGCCGCACGGCGGCAGGCGGCGGTAAAATTCGAGCAGAACGTCTGTGCTCAGCTCACGTTTTTGGATATGCCGCACGTGCGGCTGGAAGTGTCGATTCAGCCGACTTCGCTTACCGCCATCGGTGGGGATAAGGTGGAGTTTTTGATTGCATCCAACCCCGGTGAACCGCCGAAATCCATTGCCCGTACTGCATCGGGCGGCGAACTTTCGCGTATTATGCTCGCACTCAAAAGCGTGCTTGCCGAGGTGGACGACATCGAGACGCTGGTGTTCGATGAGGTGGACAGCGGCATTTCGGGACGGGCAGCCACCAAAGTCGGTGTGTTGCTTCGGCAGATTGCCGCTTGTCGGCAGGTGCTGTGCGTGACACACTTGGCGCAGATTGCCGCACACGGACACGCGCACCTGCTGGTGAGCAAGTCGGTTACCGACGGGCGCACCTTCACGCAGGTGA
>JAZOCH010000047.1:0-3040 GCA_045596425.1 Acutalibacteraceae bacterium
CCATAGTTTTTCTTATCGGCGGTACGAATCTTGTCAATAATGACACTGCCTTCCAGACCGGCATTCAGCGCAATCTGACGCACAGGCTCCTCGAGGGATTTAAGCACAATCTGCACACCCGTTTTTTCATCTCCGTCAACCGTATCCAGCATCGGAACAAGCACCTTGGAGGCATTGATGAGTGCCACGCCACCGCCGGCGACCAAGCCCTCTTCGACCGCCGCTTTGGTGGCTGCCAGAGCATCTTCGATGCGCAGTTTCTTTTCTTTCATCTCGACCTCGGTTGCGGCACCAACCTTGATGACTGCTACGCCGCCCGCGAGCTTCGCCAGACGTTCCTGCAATTTCTCGCGATCGAAGTCGGAGGTGGTGGTTTCAATCTGCGAGCGAATCTGCGCCACACGCGCCTTGATCATCTCGCTGTCGCCCATACCGTCCACGATAACCGTGTTCTCCTTGGTTACCTTGACCTGACGTGCGCGACCGAGCTGCATAATCGAGGTTTCTTTAATATCCAAGCCAAGCTCCTCGGAAATCACCTGACCGCCGGTGAGAATGGCAATATCCTGCAACATCTCTTTCCGGCGATCACCGAAGCCGGGCGCCTTGACTGTCACGCAGGTAAAGGTGCCACGCAGACGGTTGACGATCAGCGTAGACAGTGCCTCGCCCTCGACATCCTCCGCGACAATAACCAGCTTCTTGCCGGATTGCAAAATCTGTTCGAGCAGCGGCAGAATATCCTGAATGTTGGAAATCTTACGGTCGGTGATGAGCAAATACGCATCGTCAATCACCGCTTCCATTTTATCGGTATCGGTCACCATATACGGCGTGATATAGCCGCGGTCAAACTGCATACCCTCCACCACTTCGGTGTAGGTATCGGCAGTCTTGGATTCCTCAACCGTGATAACGCCGTCAGCAGACACCTTCTCCATCGCCTCGGCAATCAGCTGACCGATAACCGCATCGCCTGCGGAAATCGTGGCGGCAGAGGCGATATCCTCCGTACCGCTAACCTTCTTGGAGTTGGCCTTGACCTCCTCCACAACGGCGTTGACAGCCGTCTGAATGCCCTTCTTGACCCCCATCGGGTTAGCGCCTGCGGCAACGTTCTTCATACCCTCACGGATGAGCGCCTGTGCAAGCAAGGTCGCGGTGGTGGTACCGTCACCTGCCACGTCGTTGGTCTTAATAGACACTTCCTTAACGAGCTGCGCGCCCATATTCTCAAACGCATTATCCAGCTCGATTTCCTTTGCAATGGTCACGCCGTCGTTGGTGATGAGCGGCGCACCGAATTTCTTATCCAGCACCACGTTACGGCCGCGCGGACCGAGGGTGATCTTTACGGTGTTGGCAAGCTGATCCACACCTGCCTGCAATGCTTTACGGGCATCTTCGCCGTACAAAATTTCTTTTGCCATAATTGATTCCTCCTAAGTATAAATCTTACCGTAAACGCTTATTCAACAACCGCGAGAATATCGTTCTGACGAACGATGGTGTACTCCACGCCGTCCAGCTTCACTTCCGTGCCGCCGTAACGGGAAATAAGCACCTTGTCACCAATCTTCACGTACATCGTGATATCCTTACCCTCGACGTTGCCGCCGGGACCTACCGCAATGACCTCCGCCACCTGCGGCTTTTCCTTCGCCGCACCGGCGAGGATAATGCCGCTCTTGGTGGTCTCCTCTGCTTCCACAAAACGCAGAACCACACGGTCTGCCAACGGTTTAATAGACATAAGTAAGCCTCCTAAATAATATTGCTAATTCACAAGTTAGCACTCTTCGTTTGCGAGTGCTAACACTATTGTACCCTATTTTTTGAAAAAATCAAGTATATTTTGGCAGAATCGTCAACTTTTTATAATTTGTTCATAAAGATGCGGATGACACCACCGATTTCGCGTATCTTTTCTCTGCAACGGCCTTGGGCACTACGAAACGGTACGCCGACGGTAATACCGTGAAATTCATCCGATTGCGGCATACACACTCGCCGTCAACCGTGCAATAGGTATCCTTCTTCGCCGTAACCGTCATCGCGGTTCCGCGAATATGCTCGCAATACGGCAAATCGTCATAATCGCCTGCTTTGTACTTTTTGAGGAACGGCAACACGCGCAAACGGCTGATCTTCTTCACCAGTACAAAATCCAACAAGCCGTCATTTTCAACAGCGTGGGGCGCACCTCGATAGCCACCGCCGTAATATTGTCCGTTTGCCGCCAGTGCGAGGAAATATTTGCCGTTTCTTTGCACGGTACCGTTTTCACTCTCAATAACAATATCCATCTCATCCCCAATCGGGTGACAGAACACATCCACAATCGCCAGATCATATGCTAACGAACCGCTGACACCCGGTAAATGCTTGTAACGGTTCATCTTCGCCGCTACCTTGGCATCCATACCGATGGCCGCGATATTCAGCGACAGCATCCCGTCACAGTCCACGGCATCCACCGCAATCGCTTCGCCCTCAATCAACGCCGCCAAATCCAAGAACGCCTCTCCGCCGCCGAAGGTGCGCACGTAATCATTACCCGAGCCACAGGGAACCACCGTCAATTCCGCGTTGCTGTACAGCGGCACTCCGCTTGCGGTTTCTTGCAGAGTGCCGTCACCGCCGCAGGCATATAGCCGAACGGCATCCCCCTTTGCACACTCTTCTTTGGCAATACGGGTAGCCGCCCCCACTGCATCGGTCAGGCGAATACTGTATTCCTCTTGCGGATGGGCGGAAAAATACGCCTCAATCTGCTCCCGGAGCGTTAGAGCCACTTGCTTTTTGCCAGCACAAGGGTTAAGGATAAACACATGACGCATACAACACGCCTCCTTTGACATCCTTATTTATAATACATATATAACTGACATTTCAGCATACCGTTATACAGCTTGCGCCGTTTGTCCGCAGGACGACCAAACAGTTCTTCAAACTGCTCGTGGGGGCTGATGATGGCGTAGCTCCATCCGCTTTTGGGAACAAACACCTTCCCCATTACACGGTACAGCTCCTCCGCCGC
>JAZOCH010000048.1:0-3613 GCA_045596425.1 Acutalibacteraceae bacterium
GGCCCCAATCCCTGCCCGCCCATTGTGGTTGGCGTGGGTATCGGCGCGCGCTACTATTTCGGTAAAGAGGTGGATGAGCTGTCGCTCGCGGAGTGCGCGGTGCTGGCGAGTATCACCAACAACCCCAGCGTGTACGACCCGTACACCCGCCCCGAAAACATCCGCACTCGTCAGCGCATTGTGCTGGCGAAGATGTTTGAGCTTGGCTTCATCACCGAGGACGAATACGTGCAGGCGCTCAACGAGGAGCTGGTGTTCAAGAGCAGTGCCGCCCACCAAGCCGTTCAAGATTATTACGTCGATCAGGTCGTGGAGGACGTTATCAACGACTTGATGGAGGAGTACGGCTACTCTTACAGCTATGCCGAGAACATGGTGTTCTACGGCGGTCTCAACATCTATTCCGCCGAGGATCCGGAATTGCAGGCGGCGGTGGAGGCTATCTACAAGGACGAGAAGAATTTCCCCAAATTGCGTGACAAGGACACCGAGCATCCGCAGACCTCCTTTTTCGCGGTGGACTACACCGGACGCGTGGTTGCCACCATCGGCGGCCGCGGTGAAAAGACCGCCAACCGCGTGCTCAACCGTTCCACCCAGTCAACGCGTTCTCCCGGCTAGTCGATCAAGCCGATTACCGCGTACGGCCCTGCCATTGCGCTGGATTTGGTGCACTATTCCTCGCCCGTGCGCGATGCGCCCATTCTGTTGCCCAACGGCACCAAGTGGCCGCACAACTACGAGATGAAGACCACTCCCGATAACGGTGACGTGCTGTTGGGCGTGGCGTTGCAGAAATCGCTTAACACCGTTGCCGCCCGTTTGGTTCAGCAGCTCACGCCTCAGCGGAGCTACGAGTATGCGACCAACATCTTCCAGCTGTCCACCTTGGTGGAGAACAAGGCTATCGGCGGCAGCATTTTCACCGATAAGGACCTGTCCCCGTTGGCGCTGGGCGCTTTCACCGAGGGCGTGACCGCACGGGATATGGCGACCGCCTACGCCGTGTACGGCAGCGGCGGCTATCATAACGAGCCGTTCACGTATTATTCCGTCACCACGGGTGACATCGGCGATGAAACGGTGCTGCTGGAAGGCGGCAAGAAGTCGGTTGAGGTGCTGGACCCCGAAACCTGCTACGTGATGGTCAAGCTGATGCAGCGCGTTACCCTTTACGGTACCGCCGCGGACGTCGGCAGGTCGTGGTCGGGCTGGGAGATTTACGGCAAGACCGGTACCTCCGAGAGCAACCGCGACGTATATTTCACCGGCGGCTCCCCGTATTATGCGGCGGCGAGCTGGTTTGGCTACGACAACAATCAGGTGATGGTCGGTTCCCAGACGAGCTATGCCAAGAGCCTGTGGAACAAGGCAATGAAGGTCCTGCACAAGGATTTGGAGATTAAGGAGTTCACCGCACCCGAGGGTGTGCAAGCGTGGAAATACTGCACCGCCACGGGTCAGCGCGCGACCTCTGCCTGTCCCAAGTCCGAGATGGGCTGGTATAAGTCCACGAACGTCCCTGATTATTGCACCGCGCACAACGGCACGCCGCTCAATCCCGACGGCTCGTTGCCCGAGGCACCGACCACCTCCACGACACCGCCGCAGGGTGAGTCCACGACCGTCGCGGACAGCACGACCACGACCACCTCTACGCAAACCTCCACGCAGGAGGAAACGACGACCACCACCGAGACCGGCGAGACCACCACGACGACCTCTGCCGAGGCAAGCGAGTGAGCCGCCGCGTAAAGCGTCCTGCCAAGCAGGTCGAAAGCGGACGATTTCTCCTGGTGGATTCCCGTGTGCTGCCGCAGGTCATCCTGCGCACCTTGCAGGCAAAGACGCTGTTGCAAACAGGGGAGGTCAAGACCGTATCCAAGGCAGTCAAAGCGGTGGGGCTGTCCCGTACCGCGTTTTACAAATATCGCCACGCGGTCCTGCCGTACGATGCGGAGACCGCCGGGCGCACCGTGACGGTGCATCTGGTGCTGCGGCACAGCACGGGAGCCATTTCCCGTGTGCTGGACGGGTTCACCCGTGCAGGCGCCAACATCCTCACGGTTAATCAGAGCATCCCAACGGGTGGTGTTGCTCACGCTTCCGTTTGTGCGCGGCTGGATCGCTTGTCGATGCCGCTAAGGGAGTTCCTCGCTTCGCTGGAAGCGGTGGACGGAGTGGAGCGTATCAGCGGCATCACCGACGGATAAAATATACGAATAAAAAGGACTGGTATCATTTGGTTTATGTAGCCGTTTTGGGCCACGGTGTAGTCGGCTCGGGCGTTGTGGAGATTCTGCGAAACAACGCCGCCCACATTGCCTGTAAGGCAGGCGAGGACGTCGCGGTTAAGCGCATCCTTGACCTGCGCACCTTCCCCGAGCTTCCGTATGCGGACTTGTTCACCGCCAACTTCGACGATATTGTGAACGATGCGGATATTCGCATCGTGGTGGAAGCGATGGGCGGATTGCATCCTGCTTACGACTTCGTCAAAGCGTGCCTGCTGGCAGGCAAGAGCGTGGTCACCTCGAATAAAGAGCTGGTCGCCGCCAAGGGCGATGAGCTGCTCGCCATCGCGCGTCAGCGCAATCTCAATTTCCTGTTTGAGGCATCCGTCGGCGGCGGTATCCCGATTTTGCGTCCGCTTGACCAATGTCTGGCGGCGAACAACATCGAGGAGATTGCCGGCATTCTCAACGGCACCACCAACTTTATGCTGACCAAGATGTTTGCCGAGGGGATGGACTTTGCCGAGGCACTGGCACTTGCCCAGCAGCTCGGCTACGCGGAGCGCAATCCTGCCGCCGACGTGGAGGGGATGGACGCGTGCCGTAAAATATGCATTCTCGCCTCGCTGGCATTCGGCAAGCACGTGTTGCCCGAGGAGGTGTATACCGAAGGTATCACCGCGATCACCAAGCAGGACGTACAGTATGCCGCGGCATACGGCGGCGTCATTAAGCTCATCGGCAGAGCGGTACGCGCCGAGGATGACCGCTTATATTGCGCGGTCTCCCCGATGATTTTACCGAAGGACAACCTGCTCAGCGACGTGACCGACGTGTTTAACGCCGTACAGGTCCGCGGCGACAGCGTCGGGGACGTGGTGTTTGTCGGACGCGGTGCAGGCAAGCTGCCCACCGCCAGTGCGGTGGTGGCGGACGTCATCGACGAGGTCAAGCACCTCGGTGCGCGCAAGTACCTGTTCTGGGAGCCGCACGAGGCAGGTCGGGTGCTCAGCCATCGGCAGGCACCGACGGTCAAGCTGGTGCGTGTGACGGGCGCGGATACCGCGACCATCAAGCGGTGTGTCACCGCGGCATTCGGTGAGGTAGCGTTTGTGGCGTTGCCCGACGCTCCTGACGGGGAGCTGGCGTTCGTGTCCCCCGAAATGACGGAGGAGGCGCTGGATGCAGCACTCGCGGCGCTGGACGGCGTGACGGTGGTCAATACGCTGCGCATTTACATAGGTTAACGTAAGGAGATACCCTAAGGAGGTTCAGATATGTTAGTAGTACAAAAATTCGGCGGTAGCTCGGTCAAGGATGCCGAACACGTGATGAACGTGGCACGCATCGTGACCGACACCTACAAACAGGGCAACGAC
>JAZOCH010000049.1:0-2133 GCA_045596425.1 Acutalibacteraceae bacterium
TCTTTTGGTATTTGAAGTTACGTCACGAAACAAAGCCGACGCCCGAATTTTCGGGCGTCGGCTGGTTTTATAAACTTCGGTTACATTTCCAGCATGAACTGCATAACGGTGTTGTCCGAGTTGGTGAGGTTTTCGTGACCGAAATCGGGGTAGAGGATGTAGTCCTTTTCGCTTGGTATGTTGTTGTAAGCGGCAAACTGGGTGGAGGGAGGGCAGACGTTGTCCATCAATCCTGTCAGCATCAACACCTTACAACGAATACGGTGGGCCAAATTATGGTTGTCGATATACCCCAGCTTGGTAAAGATTTCTTTTTCGTGCTGATGCGTGGGGTCGTTATAGCGGAAATACTGGACTAATTCCGCGTAGGCGGCTTTTGCCAGATCCATCTCCCATACGCGGCGATAATCGGTCAGGAAGGGGTAGGTCGCTGCCGCACGGTTGAGGGTGGGTGTCAGGGCAGCACAAGCCAAGGTCAAACCGCCGCCTTGGCTGCCGCCCATCGCGCCGACGCGGTTTTCGTCTACGTAAGGCAGGGACATAATGATGCGTGCGAGCTGGGCGCAATCCAGAAAGACGGCACGGTAATAGAGCTTTTTCGGGTCATCTGCCAGACCGCGGATGATGTGCCCGTTGTGGGTGTTACCCTTGACGGGAATGGAATCCTCCGAAAGACCGCCTTGACCGCGGCAATCCAGCGCGGCACACACAAAACCCGAACCGGCATAGCCGAGCTTGCTGCTGAAAGAGCCGCAGTCGCCGGTGTATCCGTGGAATTGCAACACGGCAGGCAATTTTCCCTGAGGATTAGCAGGCTGTACCAGCTGCGCGTGGATTCTGGCACCGCCGACACCGGTAAACCACAGATGGTAGCACGCGGCATTCGGTGCCTGAAATTCCGCTTTTTCCAGCGTGTAATCGGTGCCCAGTGCCTCCATTTCGGCAACGGCTTCATCCCAATATTCATCAATATCCGTGGGGCATTCGTTGATTCCTCTGTATTGCAGAAGCTCGCTTATCGGCATGTCCAAAGCAGGCATAGATCATTCCTCTTTTCCTTTGCTTTATCGATTACATTTCTAACTTAATTGATTGTATTATACCATAAGCAGGAGGATATGCAAGCAATAAGTGTGATGTTTAGAAAATTCATTAATGTTGGGAAATGCAGCATAAAATTTGGTACTTTTGCACGCTTTACATTCTTTTAATAAAATGTTATACTATTAACAACAGTGGTGTAGGCATTCCGATTGATAATAAAACGGAGAATGTTTATGCGCAAATTTTCAGCGGCTTTACCGGCGTTAATGATGTTGCTGAGCTTAACGGATAAGGTGGCAATATATTGTTGGAAATGCTTCGATGAAAAATCGAAGCAGTATAAATAAACATATTTAAGAAAAGAGGCAAGCAAAATGGCAAAGACAAATGTTGTAGACTGGAAAACGATTACGAACTTCGTAATTGATGCGTTTGTGGGGTATGGTATTCCCCGTGCAGACGCGGAGATCTGTGCGGACGTTTTGTTGGAATCGGATAAACGCGGCATTGAATCTCACGGTGTCAACCGCTTTAAGCCGATCTATTTGGATAGAATCAAGGCAGGCATCCAGAATGCGGTCACGGATATTGAGATTGTCAAAGAGACTCCCACCACGGCTGTTATCGACGGTCATCACGGTATGGGTCAGGTCATCGGCCACAAGGCGATGAGCATGGCGATCGCCAAGGCGAAAGAGTACGGTATGGGTATGGTCGCTGTGCGCAACTCCTGCCATTACGGTATTGCCGGTTATTATACGTCTATGGCGACCGCTGCCGGCTGCATCGGTATGACCGGTACGAACGCGCGTCCGTCCGTGGCGCCCACCTTGGGCGTGGAGGGTATGTTCGGTACCAACCCCTTCACTATCGGCGTGCCCACCGACGAGGCGTGTGATTTTAACTTCGACTGCGCTACTTCGATTACCCAAAACGGTAAGGTCGAGTATTACGAGCGCATCGGTGAGGACGTTCACCCCGGCACCATCATCGACCTCGACGGCTCCGCGGTGGAGGGCGATGCCGGTGTGGCGCTCAAAAAGATTCGCGGCGGCACGGCGGCACTGACCACCCTCGGTGGTATCGGTG
>JAZOCH010000050.1:0-2412 GCA_045596425.1 Acutalibacteraceae bacterium
TCGTGCCGCAGGACGGTCAAGAGGTCGTCATCGTGGAGGACGTTATCACCGCCGGTACGGCGATTCGCGAGAGTATGGCGAATCTGTCCTCCTTGGAGGGCGTTAAGGTTGCGGCAACCTTCGTGATGGTGGACCGCAAGGAAAAAGGACAGGGCGAAAAGTCCGCAATGGCCGAGGTGGAGGAAGAATTCGGCTTCCCCGTGTACTCGGTGGTGGACGTGTATGATATCATCGAATACCTCGAAGAGGACGAGAAAAACGCCGAAAATGTCAACCGCATCAAAGCCTATCTGGCGGTGAACGGAGCGACGGTATGAGAAACGTGATAAACATTCTGGATTTGTCGGTTGAGGAAATCGACGAGCTGATTGCGGTGGCGGACGATATCATCGCCCATCCGCAAAAATATCAGGATGCCTGTCAGCACAAGATTCTCGCAACGCTCTTTTTTGAGCCTTCTACCCGTACGCGTTTGAGCTTTGAGTCGGCGATGCTGTCGCTCGGCGGTGACGTGCTCGGTTTCTCCGAGGCGGCATCCAGTTCGGCCGCGAAGGGGGAGAGCATTGCGGATACCGTTGCCGTGTGCAGCGGCTATGCCGATATTATTGCGATGCGCCATCCCAAGGAGGGTGCGCCGCTGGTGGCATCCGCGCATTCGAGCGTGCCGATTATCAACGCCGGTGACGGCGGTCATTATCACCCCACCCAGACGCTCACCGACCTGCTTACCATCCGCCACGAGATCGGGCGGTTTGATAACCTGACCATCGGTCTTTGCGGTGACCTGAAATTCGGGCGCACCGTACACTCGCTTATCGGGGCGATGTCCCGTTACGCCGGGGTGAAGTTTGTGCTTATCTCGCCCGACGAGCTCAAATTACCGAGCTTCGTCAAGCAGGAGTACATCAAAAACAAGGGCATTGCGTACGTGCAGACCAATTCGCTGGAAGAGGTTATGGGTGACCTCGATATCCTGTATATGACGCGTGTACAGAAAGAGCGCTTCTTCAACGAAGAGGACTATCTGCGCCTCAAAGACAGCTTTATCCTCACCGAGGATAAGATGAAGCTCGCCCGTGCGGATATGCGCGTATTGCATCCGCTGCCGCGTGTCAATGAGATCGCCACCGCGGTGGACAGCGACCCGCGTGCCGCCTATTTCCGTCAGGCACGCTATGGTAAGTTTATCCGTATGGCGCTGATTCTCAAACTGTTGGAGGTGAGCGTATGAACATCGACAGCATCAAAAACGGCATCGTTATCGACCACATCGCCGCCGGCAAGGGGATGCAGCTCTATTATCTGTTAGGGCTGGATGCGCTTGACTGCTCGGTTGCGCTCATTAAGAACGTGTCCAGCAAGAAGATCGGGCGCAAGGATATCATCAAGGTGGATGCGGACGTTCCGCTCAACTTCGACGTTATCGGCTTTGTCGACCCCGAGGCAACGGTGAACATCATTCGGGACAGCAAGCTTGTGGAGAAAAAGACCATCCCGATGCCGCAAACGGTGACGAACGTCATCAAATGCAAAAATCCCCGTTGCATCACCTCAGTCGAGCAGGAGCTGCCGCACGTTTTTCAGCTTACTGACAAGGAAAATAAGGTCTATCGTTGCCTTTATTGTGAAACTAAAACAAATTAAAAAAACTCCTTTATTTGACTTGACGAAATCGCGTATTTTTGGTAGAATAATAGGTGTGGTTTTCAAGGTTCTTTGTGACTGACGGGTCAATGCGGAGCACCGCAGAGGAGCAAGGAACTTGCAGGGAGATTTTTCTCTGCTTTTTGCCGACCGTCTGGGCGCATTTAACCTTCGCGGGTTAAGTGCGCCCTTTTACTTTTTTGTAAAGAAACAGGAGGTCATTCACGATGAAAAAAGTTGGCATCATTATGGGCAGTGACAGCGACCTGCCGATTATCCGCAAAGCAACGGACATGTTAAAAGCGCTGGACATTCCCTTTGAGGTGCACATTTATTCCGCGCACCGTACGCCCGATGAGGCGCGCGACTTTGCGCGCGGCGCACGCGCGAACGGCTTCGGCGTGCTGATTGCCGCTGCCGGTATGGCGGCGCATCTCGCCGGCGCTATCGCCGCCAATTCCACGCTGCCGGTCATCGGTATCCCTTGCTCCTCGCAGAATTTGGAGGGGATGGATGCATTGCTCGCAACGGTGCAGATGCCGACGGGTATTCCCGTGGCGACGGTGGCTATCAACGGCGGCGGCAACGCCGCACTGCTCGCCGCGCAGATCCTCGCGGTTGAGGACGCCGCGCTGGCAAAAAAACTGGATGACAAACGGGCCGCTGATGCCGCCGCTGTGCTGGCGAAGGACGCGTCTGTTATGGATAATCTGTAATTTTAAATTAAAAAGGAGATATCATCATGGAAAAGAAGCTTGTTTACACCGG
>JAZOCH010000051.1:0-2919 GCA_045596425.1 Acutalibacteraceae bacterium
ACAATTCCTCGCGTTGTTCGGCAAGCTGTTGACGACCGCCGCTGATGACGGCAAGCTCCTGCTCGATGCCCTGCTGTTTCTCCGTCAGAGCCGCCGTTTCCTTTGCCGCCGCCTCGATGCCCTCACGGCAAGCTTTGGCGCGCTCACCCAGCGACTCAATCTCACGCGCGGCTTCCGCGGCGGCAAGACGGTTCTGCTGTGCCTGCTCTTGCAGACGGCGCACCTCGCCTTCCAGACGAATCTTATCCTCCTGCGCGGTGGTGAGTTCTCCGCGAGCGCCCACCATTTCGGCTTCTACTGCGGCAACGTCCTGCTGTAACCGACGGAACTGCTCACGCGCCGTTTCCAGCGCCTGCATCTTAGCCGTCACGTCCTGCCGCAAGCGGTCAATCTCCGCGCGACGGGACATCAGTCCGGCGCCCTTGATGCTGGAACCGCCCGTCAGCGAACCGCCGGCGTTGACCACCTGGCCGTCCAGCGTGACAATGCGGAATTTATACCCGTGGCGTTTTGCCATCGCGGTAGCGTAATCCAAATCCTCCGCGATAACGGTGCGTCCCAGTAACGAACGCGCCACACCCTCGAATTTCTTATCATAGGTAACCAAGTCGCACGCCAAGCCGACAAATCCGAGATCCTCCTCGGGGATGTTGTCCAGCCGCTTGCCATTGGTGTTATCCAGCGGCAGGAAGGTCGCGCGACCGCCTTTGGTTTCTTTCAGATACGCAATGGCGCGCTTGGCATCCGCCTCGCGTTGGCACACCAGATTCTGTGCCGCCGCGCCGAGTGCGGTTTCAATCGCCAGTGCGTGCGCCGCCTTGGCAGTGAACAGACGGGAAACAGGGCCGAGGATGCCCTGCAACTCACCGCGTTCGCCCTGCTTAATGACCGTTTTGACGCTCTGCTGGAAGCCGTCCATACTGCGTTCCATCTCTTCGAGCATCCGTATGCGGCGCTGGCGTTCCTCCACGTCGAGCGCCTGCTTATCCAGCGCTTCCTTGGCGGTAGCAAGCTTGGCGGAACGCGTCTGGAAACGCACTTCATAGCCCGACAGCGTATTATGCAGACTCTCCGCCTTCTCACTGCACAGTTTGAGTGCGTTTTCGCTCTCGGCAAGCTCTGCCTCGGCGGCATCCGCCTGCTCCTTGCGCAGAACGGTACTCGCGGTGAGCTGGGACAGACGCAGGGTAATTTCCTGCAAAGAGGATTCGTTGGTCACGCTCTTGACGCGCGTTTCGGACAATAGCAGCGCCACGTTCGCCGCGGCTTTCTGCATCTCATCGAGCTTGCCCGACGCCTCGTCACTGCTGCGTGCGAGCTGTTCCATCTTGTCGGTCAGCGCAAGGCGCTGTTCCTCCGCCAGACGGATAGCCTCCTGCTGTGCCTGAATATCATTAAGCCGTGCGGCGATGGTCTGCTCAATATTGGCATCCCCTTCGTCCGCCGCATCGATTTCGCCGCGGATACGGGCGATGTTTTCGTTGTTGTGGAAAATATCGTTGTTGAGAACGGCGACCTGGCTGTCACATACCGCCGCCTGCTCTTCCAGCGCGGCACCGGCACGGCGAATCTCGTCCATCTGCACTTCGAGCTGTTGCGCCGCCATGGCGATGCGCTCAATCTCTTGGTCAAAGTCCTCCAAGCTGGAACCTGCCGCCTCGTATTGCAAACGGGCGTTGGTGAGCTTGGCATCCAAGTCACGCAAAATACCGCGCGACTCGTTCATCGTGCGCAGCCACAGACCGATTTCCAGCTCTTTTTTCTCGCCGGCAAACAGCAAAAACTTCTTCGCTTTTTCCGCCTGATGCTCCAAAGGACCGACGCGGTCTTCCAGCTCCTGCAAAATATCGTGCAAGCGGTCGAGGTTATCCTGCGTTTTGCGCAGACTGTTCTCCGCTTTGTCCTTCTTATAGCGGTATTTGGCGATACCTGCCGCCTCGTCAAATATCTCACGACGGTTCTGCGAGCGCGAGGTGACGATCTCGTCGATACGGCCCTGTCCGATGATGGAATAGCCGTCACGACCGAGACCCGTGTTCATAAACAGCAGGCGAATATCTTCGAGGCGCGCGGTGGCGCCGTTGAGCTGATATTCACTGCCGCCCGAACGGTAGCAACGGCGCGCCACGCGCACCTCCTCGGCATCGCATTCGAGGATATGGGTGGAGTTATCGATGACCAGTGCAACCTCCGCGTAGCCCATCGGGCGGCGTTGAGCCGTACCGTTAAAGATAACGTCCTCCATCTTGGAGCCGCGCAAGCTCTTGCTCGACTGCTCACCCAGCACCCAGCGGATGGCATCGCTGATATTCGACTTACCGCTGCCGTTTGGGCCGACTACGGCGGTGATACCGTCGCTGAAATTGAGCACCGTTTTATCGGGAAAGGATTTAAATCCGTGTAATTCCAATGCTTTAAGTAACAAAAAGGTCACTTCCTTTTCTTTCTGCAATCAAAGGGGCTTATTCATACCCCATCAGGCTGAGCGCTTCGCGCGCGGCTAACTGCTCCGCCTCTTTTTTGCTGTGTCCGCGTCCCTTGCCGATGACGTTGGAGTTGAGATGCACCTCCACCTTAAACACCTTGCAATGGTCGGGACCCGACGCGCCCACCAGGACATACTCCAACCGTTCTCCGGGGTTTTGTTGGATGATCTCCTGCAAGGCGGTCTTGTAATCCTTGAAATGGCGGCGGCGTTGGCTCTCCGCCTCGGGAATGATGAAGCGAAGAACGAATTTCTCCGCAGGCTCCAATCCGCCGTCAAGATAAATGGCGGCGAGCACCGCCTCGTACATATCCGCGAGAATAGACGGACGTTCGGCACCTCCGTTCTGCGCTTCACCGCGGCCAAGCCGCATATACTGCCCAATGCCGAGTGCCTGCGAATACGAGCACAGCGCCTTTTCGCACACCACGGCG
>JAZOCH010000052.1:0-4965 GCA_045596425.1 Acutalibacteraceae bacterium
CTCTATGGGCTCTCCTTTTGGCAAGATTTCAGTACATGACGATTTTGAAAAGCACCTTGAAGAATTCAAGCACGCGCTTGCGCTTTGCAAAGTGCTGGGCTGCGACCGTATGCGCATGTTCTCCTTCTTCTATCCGAAGGATGAAGATCCCGCGCAGTACAGGGATCTGGTCATCGACCGCCTTGAAAAAATGCTGGCTTTGGCTGAAGAAGCGGGCATCATTCTCTGCCACGAAAACGAAAAGGGCATTTACGGCGACACGGCCGCAAGATGCCTGGATCTGATCAATCACTTCGGCGGCCGCTTAAAGTGCATCTTTGACCCGGCCAACTTCATCCAGTGCGGCGAAAGGCCCATCGTAAACTTCGAAATCCTTAAGGACAAGATTTTCTACATGCACATCAAAGACGCCCTTCTGGACGGCGGCGCGGTTGTGCCCTCCGGCTGCGGCGACGGAAACGTTCAGGAGATCTTAAAGGGCCTGAGCGGAAACGCGGACGACATGCTTCTGACGATCGAGCCGCACCTTCGCGTATTTTCCGGCCTTGAAAATCTTCAGGACGAAGAAGTCAAGCACAAGTATTCCTACCCCGACAGCCAGACCGCTTTTGCGGCCGCTGCCGACGCGCTTAAGAAGATTCTGGTAAACATTGGCTATAAGACGGAAAAAACAGGAGTGTGGACGAAAATGGATAAGGTAAGAGTCGGTATCATCGGTATTGGCAACATGGGTTCCGGACATGCAAAGAACCTGCTCGCCGGCAAGGTAAACGACATGGTCCTGACCGCCGTTGCAGACGTTAAGGAAGAGCGCCAGAAGTGGGCAAACGAAAACCTCGAAGGCGTGAAAGTTTTCGCTACCGCTTCCGAGCTTATGGACAGCGGCCTTGTGGACGCAGTCATCATCGCTACCCCCCACTATGACCATCCCGGCCTCGTAAAGGAAGCGCTTTCCAAGGGCCTTCACGCCATGAGCGAAAAGCCCGCCGGCGTTTACACCAAAGCTGTAAGAGAACTCAATGAATATGCCGCAAAGTGCGACAAGATTTTCGCCATCATGTTCAACCAGCGCACCAACTGCGTATACAGAAAGATGAAGGAAATCGTGGACAGCGGCGAAATGGGCAAAATCCGCCGTACCAACTGGCTGATCACCGACTGGTTCCGTTCCCAGAGCTATTATGATTCCGGCGCATGGCGGGCGACCTGGGCCGGCGAGGGCGGCGGCGTGCTGCTCAACCAGTGCCCCCATCAGCTGGATATGTTCCAGTGGATCTGCGGTCTGCCTAAGAAGGTCGATGCGCACGTGCATCTCGGCAAGTGGCACGACATCGAGGTGGAAGACGATGTGACGGCGTATTTCGAGTTTGAAAACGGCGCGACGGGTCTGTTCGTCACCTCGACGGGTGATATGCCCGGCTCTAACCGCTTCGAGATCACGCTCGACAAGGGTAAGCTGGTCGTCGAGGACGATAAGCTCTACAAGTGGGAGCTGGATGTCGCGGAGCCGGAGTTCACCAAGGTGAACACCGAGCCCTTCGGTCAGCCGAAGGTCACCTTCACCGAGGTGGAGACAGACGGTGAGAATCCCCAGCACGTCGGTGTGTTCAATGCGTTTGCCGCCAACATCCTGCACGGCACGCCGCTGATCGCGGACGGCACCGAGGGTATCCGCGGTGTGCAGCTGTCCAACGCCATGCATATGTCTGCCTTCCTTGGCCATCCCGTGGAGCTGCCCGTGGATGAGGATGCGTATTTTGCGGAATTGCAGAAGCGTGTGGCGACCTCTCGCCGCAAGGAGAACGTCAAGGCGGTCGTCGCGGATACCTCCGCGAGCTACGCCGGCGCGAAATAAGAGCGAATAACCAAAACCCGCCACAGGAAAAATTCGGTGCCATGGTTTTTGTTGATGATAAGAGATTAGTCCTCGGCGGCGGATGCCTTGCCGAGCGTGCCGTTGGCGAGGGCTTGCAGATAGGCGTTGATAAAGCCGTCGATCTCGCCGTCCATCACGGCTTGGATGTTGCCCATCTCATAGCCGGTGCGTGTGTCCTTGGCAAGGGTGTAGGGCATAAACACGTAGGAGCGAATCTGACTGCCCCACGCAATCTGCGCCTGATTGCCCTTGATGTCCTCCAAGCGGTCAAGGTGCTCGCGCTCCTTGATTTCGACGAGCTTGGATTTGAGCATCGCCATCGCCTTGTCGCGGTTCTGGAACTGACTGCGCTCATTCTGACACGCAACCACGATGCCCGTCGGGATGTGGGTCAATCGCACGGCAGAGGAGGTCTTGTTGATGTGCTGACCGCCGGCGCCGGAGGAGCGGAACACGTCCATTTTGATGTCCTCGGGGCGAATATCCACCTCGACGTCCTCGTCCAGCTCAGGGATAACTTCCAGCGCAGAGAAGGAGGTGTGACGGCGTCCCGATGAGTCAAAGGGGGAGATGCGCACTAAGCGATGCACGCCTGCCTCGCCTTTGAGGTAACCGTAGGCGTTCTCGCCGATGATTTCGATGGAGGCACTTTTGAGACCCGCTTCGTCGCCATCGAGATAATCCAGGATGTTGTACTGGAAGCCGTGGGATTCCGCCCAGTGGGTGTACATACGGTACAGCATCGATGCCCAGTCCTGTGCCTCGGTGCCGCCGGCACCAGCGTGGAAGGTGAGGATGGCGTTTTTGCCGTCGTATTCACCGCTGAGCAGGGTCGCAAGTCGCTGGCTTTCCATCGATTTTTCAATCTGTTCCAGTCCGGCGACGCATTCATCCAACAGCGAGAGGTCTTCTGCCTCGTCGGCAAGCTCGATGAGCGTCAGCGTGTCTTGATAGTCGGTGAGGAGCTTTTCGTAGCTTTCGATCTTCCCCTTAACCGAGGCGGCCTTTTGGGTAATCTTTTTCGCGTGCTCCATATCGTCCCAGAAACCGGGGGCGGCGGCACGCGCATCCAGTTCATCCGCCTCGCGTTTGAGTCCGTTAAGACCGATGGAGTCCGCCAAATCCTCAATCTGAGGCAGCAGTCCCTCTAATTTCAGTTTCAGTTCTTCGTATTGCAGCATGGTTTTTCTCCCATTCCAATATATTTCCAATATAGTATTATATCCGAAATAAGCGCCGATGTAAAGAGAAAATTCGATTTTTACACAATGGTTTTTTGTACTTGCACTTTGTCGAGAAATTGCGTATACTATATTTATAAATTCTTCTATATTAGGGGAGATGCACGTATGAAGATTTTGATGATTCCCTCTTGGTACGGCACCAAGACGGCCCCTTTGCTCGGTTCGTTTTATAAAGAGCAGGCGGAGGAGCTGGTGGCGCGCGGCCACGATGTGGCGGTGCTGTATGCGGAGGTCGGCGGCAGTCTGCGCCCGTCGGACAACGGGATGACGCACACGGTGGTGAACGGCGTGAACACCTACGTTTGGGTACGCCCCAATCTCACACCGCGGTTCGAGCGCGGCCGTTGCTGGCAACGCACGCGGATGTTGGAGGTGCTTTACCGCAAGCTGGAAAAGGAATGGGGGCGCCCCGACGTGGTCAACCTGCGCTCTTCCTTGCAGGGGTACGAGGCGGTGGCGCTGTGCCGTCGGCACAATTTGCCGCTGTTCTTTATGGAGCATTCCTCCTTTGTGGTCACCGAGGGGGCTGACAGTCCTGCGCTGGCGCGTTTGCGCACGGTGATGGGTGCGGCGCAGATCAATGCCTGTGTCGGCTCGGTGCTAATGAAGGTGATGAAGCCGATTGACGAAAACACCCGTTTGATTCCCGATTTTGTGGACGAACGGCGCTTTGCCATTACGGAGAAATCGGACAAGGATGCGCCCTTCACCTTTGGCGCGATGGGACAGCTTCGCCCGATCAAGGGGCACGACACCCTCATTCGCGCGTTTGCGCGTCTGCGTGAGCTGACCGATCGCCCCGTGCGGTTGCGCATTGCCGGTACGGGCGGTTTACGGGAGTATTTGCAGGGTGTTATCGACGCCGAGGGCGTTGCGGATACCTGCAAGCTGGTCGGTGCCATTCCGCGCGACGAGGTTAAAACCTTTATGAACGACAATGACTGCTTTATCTGTTCCTCACGCACCGAAATGCTGTCTTGCGTACTGCACGAGTGTGCCGCCTGCGGTCGTCCGGCCATCGGTACGATGTGCGGCGGTCCGCAGGATATTATCACCGAGCAGTCGGGTATGCTGGTGCCGGTTGACGACATCGAAGCGATGGCGCAGGCGATGCGGACGATGCTGGACAAAGCGGACACCTACGACCGTGAGGAGATTCGCGCAAGCATCATCGAGCGCTTTGGTCGGGATACGGTGTGCGATGCGCTCGGCAAGGCGTGCGCCGATGCCGTCACCATCAAGAACGGGGGAACGGTATGAGCTTGCCGACCAGTCGCACCCTGACGGTGCATAGCGGCGCGGTGCCGTATTATTCTTTTCCTGCGCTGGACCGTGTGGGCTTTGTCCGTCACGGATTTTCCACCCGTCTGGGAGGGGTGAGCGAGGGGATGTTTGCTTCGATGAACCTCGGCTTTAACCGCGGCGATGAGGATGCGGCGGTGCGCGAGAATTACCGCCGTTTTTGCGCGGCTATCGGGGTACAGACCGAACGCGTCGTGCTGTCGGCGCAAACGCACACGACCAACGTGTATAACGCCACGGCGGCGGATTGCGGACGCGGCATCACCCGTGAGCGTGGCTATACCGACGTCGACGGGCTCATAACCGACGAACCGAACGTGGTGCTGTGCACCCATTACGCCGATTGCGTGCCGCTGTTTTTCGTTGATTCCGTGCGACGCGTGGTGGCAACCTCGCACGCAGGCTGGCGTGGAACGGTCGGCGGTATCGGGCAGGTGACGGTGGCGCGTATGTGCAGCGACTACGGTTGTGAGCCGTCGGATATTCTCGTCGGCATCGGCCCTTCCATCGGTCGTTGCTGCTTTGAGGTGGATACCCCCGTTA
>JAZOCH010000053.1:0-5757 GCA_045596425.1 Acutalibacteraceae bacterium
AATACGCGCGCAGAGAAAGCGGATCCAGCGTGCATTTCTTATCGCGACCGACGATAAACTCGGTGCAATAGGTAAAGGTGATATCCTGCTCGAAATCCGCTACCGCGTTTTTCTGCTTGACGGGGGCCGCGGCACTCGCCGCCGCATCGGACAGCATCTCGCCGCCCTTAAAGATGCGCAGCATCTCCTCCATCACGATGCACAGACCCTTGCCGCCGGCATCCACCACGCCTGCTTTTTTCAGCTGGGGCAGCAGTTCGGGCGTACGGGCGAGCGATGCCTCCGCTTCCTCACAGATAGCCTCCCACACCACGATGGGGTCATTGTCGTCTTTCGCCTTTTCCACGCCTGCGGCGGCGGCTTCACGCGCGACGGTGAGGATGGTGCCCTCCGTCGGCTTCATAACCGCCTTGTACGCGCCCTCGGTGCCGAGGGTCAGCGCCTGCGCGAGCGCGGTGCCGTCCGCCTGCTCCAAGCCTTTGAGTCCCTTGGAGAAGCCGCGGAACAACAAGGACAGAATAACGCCCGAGTTACCGCGCGCACCGCGCAACAGCGCGGACGAGGCAACGTCCGCCACCTCCGTGGCAGTCGGGTCAGCCAAACGGCTCAATTCCCGTGCCGCGTTGGCGATGGTCATGGGCATATTGGTGCCCGTGTCGCCGTCGGGGACGGGGAAAACGTTGAGCGCGTCAACGTCTTGTTTTACGTTCGATAATGCTTTGGATGCGGAAATCATCGCATCACGCAGAGTAGATCCTTTAATCATGTCAGCACTCCTTTATGCGGTGGCATACGAATTCCACCGTTTCGGGGTTTATTCCTCGGGTTTCATCCCGTCAACAAACACGTTGACCTTCTTAACGGTCAGACCGGTGGCCTCCTCGACCGTGTAGCGCACCTTATTAACGATGCTCTTGGCGATTGCCGCAATGTTCATTCCGTAAATAACCGTAATATGGATATCCACGATCAAGCGGTCCCCCTCGCCGCGCACGTGTACACCGTCATCGGCATACGCGCGACGGGACAGCATCGAACGCAAGCCCTGCTTCGGGCCGCTGCGCACCATCCCTGCCACACCGTAGCAGGATGAAACGGCGTTACCGACCAGATAGCTGAAATACTCCTGCGATACCTCGATCGTTCCGTAGCGATTTTCCATACGAATCATCAAAATACACACCTTTCTCAGTGATTTATACCATAGTCAATGCCAATCGGCAAAGCCGTAATACGGGTCATACCCGTTAGGGCTGACCGTCTGCAACCGCCGATCGTGTCCGGAAAAGCCGCACCGCCACAGCAGCGGAATGTACGGCATCTCCTCGCCGAAAGCGGTGATAAACGCCTGCAACGTACCTTCCCCGTTGCGATAACGGGTATACGCCTGCGCAGCCGCTCCGTCCGCGGCAATCCCATAACCTGCCCCACCGCCAAACAGCGGCGACAGATCCATATTCGCCGTCAAGCGAATCTCGCCGATATACAGGTCGTACTGCCCGTTTTGCAGGCGAGAAAGATACTCGGTATAGGCAAGCGGCACCGCCGTTACCTGTATGCCCGCGCTCTCCAACTGAGTACGCACAACATCCACGAGCGCGCCGCGATTAGCGCTGTCGGTGCTGTAAATGAGTTCCAGTTTAAGCTTTTTCTTGGGTACCTCCGCGGCATCCATCAGCTGTATCGCCGCGGCAAGCTCCTGCTCACCGAACAGCGGCTCGGTCTGCTTGACCGCGTCCCAATGCGGATGAAAAGGCAGCGTCGCCGCCAACGCCCATCCGCCATACGCCGAGGATGCCAGCACCTTGCGGTCAACGAGCATACTGAACGCCTGCCGCACCGAGGATTCACTCAGCACCGTGCGTGTGCGGTTGACGCCGAGATACACCAGCGCATTCATATCCACCTTGGCACTCGCACCCGCTATGCGCGGCGTTTCCCCCACGTTGAGGTCATCGTAGTAGTATGTGATGCTTCCCGAAGCAAGCCCGTAGTACATACTGCTTATATTCGGCAGATGCCGCAGTGTCACGGTTGCGTAACGCGGCGTCTTGCCGTAGTGAGGGTTGGCAACCAGCGAAACGCCGTTGTCCCCCACGGTATACACGTATAAACCGCCGCCGAGTGGTGCCTGCCCTGCCGCCGTGGTATTCTTCCCCGATTTAAGCACGGGAAAGCACAGGCAAGCCGCGGCATGGGGGTCCCCATTTGCCAACGTAAAGACAATAGCACCGCTCTTGCGGTCCACCGCCGCGGCGGTGACGTTTTTGAGTAATTCTTTATATTGCTTGCTGTTGCGCGCCGCATCGAACGACGCTTTGACATCAGCGGCAGTGACCGCCGTGCCGTCGGAGAACTTTGCCCCTTGCCGCAAGGTCACCGTCAGGTGGGTAGCGTCCGTTGGTTTGACGGATGCCGCGAGCGACAGCTGCGGCTTGAAGTCGCCGTCAATCACCGTCAGGCTGTCGTACAACAGCGTGGCCAAATACGCGTTCACCTCGGTGGTGCAGGCGTACGGGTTGAGGGTGTCCTCCTTGCTGTACGGGAGAGAAAAGCTACGGGGCGATTCTTGCGGAGTCGCCGCCTCGGGTACGGACGAAGCCGGCTCGGAAACCTCTGCCGATGGCGCACAGCCCACACAGGCCAGCGTGCACACAAGCGCCATAACCACACACAGCCACCGCCGCATGCTGACCACTCCTTTCCCGTATTTGCCCTACCCTGTCCGCAAGCAGACAGCGTAAGTCATTTTATAGCAACATACAGTATAACACTTTTTGGCACAATAATCAAGTTTTTTATGCACAATAGAATTTTTTGCGCGTTACGCGGAAAAATCCCGAAAAGACTATTGTATTTTTTGCCATTTATGTTAAAATAAAGTATTGTAACCTAATATAGGAGGTTCCGCACTATGGAAAAACCAAAATTTTATCTCACGACAGCCATCGCCTACGCGAGTCGTAAGCCGCACATCGGCAATACCTATGACATTGTGTTGGCGGATATGATTGCCCGCTATAAGCGGATGATGGGCTTTGATGTATACTTTCACACCGGCTCGGACGAGCACGGACAGAAGATCGAGGAATATGCCAAGGCAGAGGGAATGACGCCGCAGGCGTACGTTGACCGCGCCGCCGCCTCCATCAAGGCGGTGTGGGACTGTATGGACGTCACCTACGACCGCTTTATCCGTACCACCGACGAGGACCACGTCGCGGTGCTTAAAAAAATCTTCCGCAAGCTGTACGAGCAGGGCGATATCTACAAGGGCGCTTACGAGGGCAAGTATTGCGTACCCTGCGAGAGCTTCTTCACCCCCTCGCAGCTGGTGGACGGCAAGTGCCCCGACTGTGGGCGCGAGTGTGTCGATGCCAAGGAGGAAGCGTACTTCCTCAAACTCGGTAAGTACCAGGACCGCCTGCTCAAATATTACGAGGAGAATCCCTCGTTCTTCGCGCCCGAGTCCCGTCGCAACGAGATGATCAACAACTTCCTCAAACCGGGACTTAACGACCTGTGCGTGTCGCGCTCGTCCTTCACGTGGGGCATCCCCGTGGACTTTGATGACAAGCACGTGATGTATGTGTGGATTGACGCGCTGTCCAACTACATCACCGGTGCCGGCTACGACCCCGACGGTCCGTCCGAGCTGTACAAAAAATATTGGCCTGCCGACCTGCACGTCATCGGCAAGGATATCGTGCGTTTCCACACCATCTACTGGCCCATCATTCTGATGGCGCTGGGCGAACCGCTTCCGGGGCAGGTACTGGGACATCCGTGGCTGTTGTCGGGCGAGGATAAGATGAGCAAGTCCAAGGGCAACGTCATTTACGCCGACGAACTCGCCAAGCGCTTTGGCGTTGACGCGGTGCGCTACTACCTGCTCACCGAAATCCCCTTTGCGCAGGATGGTACCATCACCTACGAGAATGTCATCAACCGCTACAACACCGATTTGGCGAACACGCTGGGTAACCTTGTCAATCGCTCGATTGCGATGACCAACAAATACTTCGGCGGTACCGTTTCCCGTCCCACGGTGCAAGACACGCTCGGACAGGAATTGGTGGACTTCTGCAACGCCACCGTCGCTCGCTACAAGGAGCAGATGGACACGTGGCACAACGCCGACGCCGCCGAAACGGTGATGGCGCTTGCCAAGCGTTGCAACAAATACATTGACGAGACCGCGCCGTGGGCGCTCGCTAAGGACGAGGCAAACAAAGATGCGCTCGCCGCCGTTCTGTATAACCTGCTCGACTGCATCCGCGTGCTCGGCATCCTGCTGACGCCCTTTATGCCCTCCACGGGTAAGGCGATCCACGCGCAGTTGCAGGTAGCGGACGCCGTCACGGGGATGGACGCCGCCGCGTTCGGCGCGGTGGACACCTACACCGTCGGTACGCCCGTGCCGCTGTTTGCCCGTATCGATGCGGAGAAGCTGTTAGCGGAAATCGCCGCCGAAATCGAAGCTGCCGCCAAAGCCGAGGAAGAGAAGGCAGGCATCGCTTTCCTTCCGCAGATCGGCATCGAGGACTTTATGAAGGTGGACCTGCGCGTCGCGGAGATTACCGCCTGCGAGCCGATTAAGAAAGCGAAAAAGCTGTTAAAGCTCACCCTCAACGACGGCACGTCCACACCACGCACCGTTGCCTCGGGCATCGCCCTGTGGTACACCCCCGACCAGCTCGTCGGGCGCAAAATTGTGCTGGTGGCTAACCTCAAACCTGCCGTGCTGTGCGGTGTGGAGAGTCAAGGAATGATCCTCGCCGCCTCGCAGAAGAACGAGGACGGCTCCGAGGACGTCAAGGTCCTCTTTGTGGACGATATGGTCCCCGGCAGTGCGATTCACTAATAAAACCATTATCCCGAAAGGAACGAATAAATTATGGCACAACGCAAAGAACTCGCTAAGGTGTACGAACCTAGGGAAGTGGAAAAGCGCATCTACCAATTTTGGCAGGATGGCGGCTATTTCCACGCCGTTCCTCACGCGAAGAACGCCGACGGCAGCGAGAAGAAGCCCTACACCATTATGATGCCGCCCCCCAACATCACGGGACAGTTGCATATGGGCCACGCATTGGATAACACCTTGCAGGATATCCTCATCCGCTGGCGCCGTATGCAGGGCTACGAGACCCTGTGGATGCCCGGCACCGACCACGCCTCCATCGCCACCGAAGCGAAGGTGGTCGAGGCGATGCGCAACGAGGGGCTGACCAAAGATATGCTCGGTCGCGAGGGCTTCCTCGAACGCGCCTGGGCGTGGAAGGAGACCTACGGCAACCGCATCGTCAGCCAGCTCAAAACCATCGGTTCGAGCTGCGACTGGGAGCGCGAGCGCTTCACGATGGACGAGGGTTGCTCTGCGGCAGTCAAAGAGGTGTTCGTGCGTCTGTACGAGCAGGGACTCATCTACCGCGGCAACCGTATGGTCAACTGGTGTCCCACCTGCAACACCTCCATCTCGGATGCCGAGGTGGAATACGAGGAGAAGGACGGCCATTTCTGGCATCTGCTGTACACCGTCAAGGAGACGGGCGAACAGCTGGAACTCGCCACCACCCGTCCCGAAACGATGCTCGGCGATACCGCCGTGGCAATCAACGCCGAGGACGAGCGCTATACGCATCTGCACGGTTGCCACGTCATTCTGCCGCTTCTCAATAAAGAAATCCCCATCGTGTGCGACGAGCACGCCGATATGACCAAGGGTACGGGTGTCGTGAAGATCACCCCTGCCCA
>JAZOCH010000054.1:0-7037 GCA_045596425.1 Acutalibacteraceae bacterium
GGCTGTGGGGAGCGGTGAGTGCGAGGGCGGTATCGTTATTTGCGGTACCGGCATCGGTATCTCGTTAGCCGCCAATAAGGTGAGGGGTGTACGCTGTGCTCTTTGCGGCGACCCGTATTCCGCCAAGATGACCAGAGCACATAACGATGCCAATATGTTGGCGCTCGGCGCCCGTGTCATCGGTATCGAGGTCGCCAAGGCGATCG
The DNA here is from genome assembly GCA_045596425.1 of Acutalibacteraceae bacterium. GTDB lineage: Bacteria > Bacillota > Clostridia > Oscillospirales > Acutalibacteraceae > UBA5905. The sequence goes on from JAZOCH010000054.1 coordinate 207, forward strand.
TCGAGGCGTTTTTGGATACACCGTTTGAGGGCGGTCGCCATCAGACGCGTGTGGATATGCTCACGGCGTTGGAAAACGGTGATGACATAGAATAAGGAGTGGACGTTATGAATGATACAAAAAACTCTTTGTTACAAACCGCGGTAAAGGTTTGGCTTCGTTTACTGCTGGCATCCATCATGTGTTTTGTGGTGTGGGTGTCGGTTGATGCGGTTTCGTTGACCGCGTTCGGTCAGGTCACCGGGTATCAGGTGTATCAGTATGATGAGAACGGGGCAAATCCTGAACTTATTAACGAACATATTTTTACCGCAGGAGAGGACCGCTCAGCAGAGATTAAGGTTGAGGAAAATCAGCAGGTTATTTATACACGGGAGATTCCGCGCGGTGCCGATGCGGTTATGGGTGTTGTGACCAGCGTGTGTACGTGGCTGATATTCGCGCTGTTCCCGTATAATACTCTGTGGGGTATAGGCAGTCACGACGACAATTACGTACAGCTCGGTCGGATGCAGGAGGATAAGCTCTTCGGCTTAAAGGTCGGTGTCGTTGCCTCTATTCCGTCGGCTATTCTGTATCTCCTGCTTGTCCTCGGCAAGTTCGGCGTGTTCCCGAACGTTATCATCCGTTGGCATCGCCTGCTTAACCCTGCCTTCATTCCGTACATTGATGCGATTGAGCAGGGCGCAAGTGCGGCAACCGAGCTTTCCGTCGGTGCATTGTTAGCCGTAGGTGTTATTTGGCTGTTTGTTCCGTTCGTGTGCTGGTTGGCGTATTATCTCGGCTATCGCCAGATTTCCATTCGTGAGAAGCTGGTATATAAAAAGAATTCTGCAAAGAAATAATACGCATAAATCCCTTTTTCGAACATATAGGTTTGAAGAGGTGACTAGTATGAGCGAGCGTGTTCGTCAGCTTTTTCGCGTGTTGTTTGTACCGATAATCGTGTTGATGATTGTCTGTGCGCACAATTTGACCGTATCCCGTCAAACCGTGACCTTGCCAAGTGAGGGGTATCTACTCATTGATGCCGGTCACGGAGGGGAGGACGGCGGTGCAAGCGCCGCGGACGGCACGTTGGAAAAGACCATCAATTTAGCGATTGCCACCGACCTGCGCGATATGCTGACGCTTTTCGGCTTGCCGATTCGGATGACCAGAGAAACGGATATTTCCATTCACAACGCCGATTGTTCCACCACCAGACAGATGAAGGTCAGCGATATGCAAAACCGCCTAAAATTGTACGAGGCATCCTCGCTGGCGATATCCATTCATCAGAATCATTTTTCGGTGGCGAAATACGACGGAGCGCAGGTGTTTTATTCGGCAAACCAGCCGCTCAGCAGGACGGTTGCCGAGTCGGTGCGTTCGCGCATCGTTTCCTTGATACAGCCGAACAACAAACGTGAGTTAAAGCAGGCTACAGACGGTATTTATCTGTTGCATCACTCCACCAAACCGGCTGTCTTGGTGGAATGCGGATTTTTATCCAATCCGCAGGAATGTGACAAGCTTAAACAGGAATCTTACCGTCAGCAAATGGCGTTTGCCATTGCCTGCGGTGTATTGGATGTTTATCATACGTAAGGAGTGAGCCGCTTGGCCGCAAAAGCAAAGGTTTCATACGTGTGCGCCGAATGTGGGGCAGAGGCTACCAAATGGTACGGCCGCTGTCCCTCCTGCGGTGCGTGGAATTCGATGGAGGAGCTTGTGCAGGCATCGGTTACGAAGTCTGTCGGACAAGCCCACGCTGTCACGGCACAGAAAATTACGGATATTTGCCCGGACGAAAAGCAGCGCTATCACACGGGACTCAAAGAGTTGGACCGCGTGCTGGGCGGCGGCGTTGTCCGCGGCGGCTTAATGCTCATCGGCGGTGATCCCGGTATCGGTAAATCTACGCTGTTGTTGCAGATTTGCGCGCATCTCGGCAAATCCTTACGCATTTTGTATGTATCGGGCGAGGAGTCCGAGGGGCAGATCAAATTGCGCGCTGACCGCCTTGACGTGCATAGCGACAATCTGTATATTCTGTGCGAAAATGATTTGGATACCATTTTGCAGTGCGTGCAGGACGATAAGCCGGATCTGCTGATCGTTGACTCCATTCAGACGATGAACTGGTCGCAGATTGCCTCTGCCTCAGGCAGTGTTACGCAGGTACGTGAGTGTACCTCGGCGATTATGCGTGTTTGCAAGAAGCTCGGCGTACCGGCGTTTATTGTCGGTCACGTCAATAAAGACGGCGCGATTGCAGGACCGAAGGTAATGGAGCACATTGTGGATTGCGTGCTGTATTTTGAAGGCGACCGCCATTCCAATTACCGTCTGTTGCGCTGTGTTAAGAACCGCTACGGCTCCACCAATGAGATCGGCGTTTTCGAGATGGGCGATAAGGGCTTGGCAGAGGTGGAAAACCCGTCGCTAATGCTGTTGTCCGGCCGTCCGCTGAATGTGAGCGGCTCGTGTGTTGCCTGCACCATCGAAGGCACCCGTCCGATGCTCGCGGAAGTGCAAGGACTTGTTTCTCCGACGGGCTTCGGTAATCCGCGCCGTATGGCTACGGGGTTTGATTATAACCGTTTGTCGCTGTTATTGGCGGTGTTGGAAAAACGGGCAGGCTATTTCTTCTCAAACCTTGATGTGTATGTGAACGTTGTCGGCGGATTGGATTTGGATGAGCCGGCAGTTGACCTGCCCGTTGCCTTGGCGCTGATTTCGGGGCTGAAAGACACGGTGATTCCGTCGGGTGTTTTGGCATTCGGCGAGGTTGGATTGACAGGGGAGATTCGCGCGGTTTCCAATGCCGACCTGCGTATTGCGGAGGCGGCGCGTATGGGCTTTTCGTGCGTGGTCATTCCGCAGCATAATCTTAAAGGCGTTACGCCGCGTACCGATATCCGCGTAATCGGTGTGCGCACGGTGCGTGAGGCGTATGAGGTGATACAAGATGCGGCTGTTGAGTAAGTTGCGCGGCGTGTTCACGTGGGAGAATGCGGTTTGGTGCGGTGTTTCCCTGTTGCTTGCGGCCGTGTTTTTGACCGTTGGTCTGACGGCACCGTCACTCCTCGGCTTTGAGAACAAGCAAACGATGTCGGTTGTTTACGTCGATGAGGGAGAGAGCGCGTCGGATGCGGATTCCTCGTCCGCGCCCGACGTGTCGGATGCGCAGGGGTACAAAATTCCGTTGAATTCCGCGACGAAGGAGCAACTGATGACCGTTTCGGGCATTGGGGAGGATTTTGCCGAGCGGATTATCGCGTACCGCGAGGAGAACGGCGGCTTTACGGAGCTGTCGCAACTGAAAAACGTCCAAGGCATCGGTGAAACGCGTTATGCGAAATGGTCACCGTGCTTTACATTGGATTGATTCGTGGTTTTTGTAAAAAGTATTGAATTTTTTGTTGCTTTATGCCATAATAAAGTAAAGATTTCCTTAGGGGGCGAATTAGATGTCGGTTAAGGTTGCGGTATTTGATTGTTTAGCCAACGGACAAGAGGTACATAAGATTACGTTGCAGAATGAACAGGGCACGGTGGTAACGGCTCTTTCTTACGGCGCAACGCTACACTCTTTCGTGTTTGACGGTAAAGATATTCTGCTCGGCTACGACACGGTTTCGGGCTATGTTAATGCAAACGGCTCCTATATCGGCGCCGCCATCGGCCGCATCGGCAATCGCATCGGCGGCGGTCGCTTTACCCTTAACGGTGAAACGATTCAGCTTAATTGCAACGAGGCTGCCCGTAACTGCCATTTGCACGGCGGTGTTGTCGGCTTTGATAAAAGGCTGTGGGATTTCTCGGTGAACGACGAGGCAGAGCCTTCGGTAGCGTTTGCGCTCGTCAGTCCCGATGGGGAAGAGAATTACCCCGGCACGATGCAGGTGCGTGTGACTTACACGCTCACGCAGGATAATACGTTGCGTATTGATTATTACGCGGTGTCGGATAAGGATACCATCATCAATATGACCAATCACGCATATTTTAACCCCAATGGTTATGATGGCGCGCCGATCTTGAATAACTTACTGATGATTCCGGCCGAGGAGATTACCGCGGTAGATGATTGTCTGATTCCCACCGGTGAGTTTTTGTCGCTGGACGGCTCTCCGCTGGATTTCCGTACTCCCAAGGCTATCGGGGATGCGTATAACACCCTTGGCGAATGGGCGGCAGGCGGTGGCATTGACCACAACTTTGTGCTTTCGCGCGCGCATACCGGCAAGATGATTGTTGCCGCCGAGGTGGTGAGTCCGGATACGGGGATTCGTGTGGTTTGCCGCACGACCGAGCCGGGATTGCAGATTTACGGCGGTCACGCACTGGGCGAAAACGACGGAAAATCGGGACTCAAATGGGGACGTTTCCAAGGCTTCTGTATGGAAACGCAGCATTTCCCCGACAGCGTGAATCACGCGCATTTTCCGACAACGGTGCTTCGCGCAGGCGAGGAATATCGCACAACAACGGAATATCAGGTAGATTTGGTTAAATAAGGTGGCTGTCGTTTATGCGTGTCATTACCGGAACGGCAAGAGGTTGCCGATTGGTGACCCTGTCGGGAGAGGATACCCGTCCGACGACCGATAAGGTCAAGGAGGGGTTGTTCTCCGCCATACAATTTGATATTGAAGGGCGCCGAGTGCTGGATCTGTATGCAGGCTCGGGTCAACTCGGTATTGAGGCGCTCAGTCGGGGTGCGTCAGGCTGTGTATTTGTGGACCGCAACCCTGAGGCAGTGGCTATCATCAAACAAAACCTGCAAAAAACAGGTCTGATGGCTAAGTCGCAGGTGGTGGCAACGGATGCGTTGTCCTACCTCGAACGCCCCAAGGATACGTTTGACTTGGTCTTTTTGGATCCACCGTATGCCGAGGGACTTCTGCTCCCGACGTTACAAAAGGTGGTCAACCACGTCAACGATGGCGGTGTACTGATTTGCGAGAGCGATGAATCGACAGAATTGCCTGACAAGGTAGACCGCTTTACACTTGATAGAATCCGTCGTTACGGACGAATTCATATATGGATATACCGTTACACAGCATCGGAGGAGGAGAGCGTATGAGGACAGCGATTTGTCCCGGCAGTTTTGACCCAGTGACCTTAGGACACATCGACATTATCCGTCGCGCCTCAAAGCTGTTTGACCGTGTGATCGTGGTTGTGATGACAAACTCATCTAAGGAGCCGTTGTTTACGCAGATTGAGCGACTGGAATTGCTTAACCGCGCTATCAAGGAAGAAGGCTTGGACGGCGTAGTGGTGGATTGCTACGACGGTTTGTTGGCGGATTACGCGGCACAGCGCAAGGCGGATGTCATCGTCAAGGGTTTACGCGCGGTGACGGATTTTGAGTACGAATTTCAGATGGCGCTGACTAACAGTAAACTTAACCCCATCGCCGAAACGGTGTTTTTGACCACCTCGGCAGAGCATATGTATTTGTCTTCCAGCTTGGTTAAGCAGGTTGCGCATTACGGTGGGGATATTTCTGCATTTGTACCCTCTTGCATTTTACCGGATATTATTGCAAAATACAGAAAGGACGATAGAAAATGAACATGAACGTAGAAGACATCTTGGAGCAGATTGACGATATTTTGGATGAGGCATGGGCAATGCCTCTGTCCGGTGGCAAGATTGTGGTGGACGCGGAGCGCATCCGCAAGCTGATTGACTCGATTCGCGGCAATTTGCCGGGTGAGATTCGCCAAGCGCGCGCAATCGTTAAGGACCGCGGCGACATTGTTGAAACGGCAAAGAAGGAAGCGGAGTCGATTATCCGCAATGCCGAGGAGCGCCGCAACCAGATTTTGTCGCACGACGAGATGGTGGTGCAGGCGCAGGAACGTGCAAACGAGATTCAGGCACAGACGCAGAAGCGCGCCCGTGAGATGCGCAAGACCGCACAGGATTTTGCGGATGATTTGTTGCGCCACACCGAAGAAGGCTTGGCACAGCAGATTGCGCAGGTGCGGCAGGCACGTGCATCGCTTCGTAACGGCCGTCCCCAGCAGACGGTCGAATCCGAGAACTAATCATTCAGAGAATAACGGGCACCGTGCATTGGCACGGTGCCCGTTTTACTCACTTAGCGCAGCCTTTATCAAAGCTCGGGTTAAACGCATAGAAATTCTTACTGTTGAGACGGTCGGTGAGGATGCGAAGCCCTTCGCCGAAACGCTGATAGTGCGCGATTTCGCGTTGACGCAGGAATTTCAAGGGTTCCAGCACGTCGGGATCGTCCACCAGACGGATTAGGTTATCGTAGGTGGTACGCGCTTTTTGTTCGGCGGCAAGATCCTCGTGCAGGTCGGTGATGGGGTCGCCCTTGGACTGGAACATAGCCGCATCGTAGGTCTGACCGGAAGCCGCAACGGGGTAAACACCGGCGGTGTGGTCGACAAAATACGGCGCGATACCACTGCGCTTAATTTCTTCCTCGGACATATTCTTGGTGAGCTGATACACGATAGCGGACACCATTTCAAGGTGGGCAAGTTCTTCCGTGCCGATGTCCGTAAGGAGACCTGCGACTCTTGCATCCGGCATTGCAAAACGCTGTGAGAGGTAACGCAGAGAAGCGCCAAGCTCTCCATCAGGGCCGCCGTACTGCGAAAGTATGACCTTTGCCGCTCTCGCATCCGGATTTTTTATCTTTACAGGATACTGTAATCTCTTCTCATATTCCCACATCAGCAAAATCCTCCTTCGCCGTTTTCCCAAGGCATATATCCGGCGTTCCAGAGCCATTCCTTGTCGCCGTCGCCTATTGCATAAGCTGTTATCGAGCCGTATTTTGAGGTGTATTCCACAAGG
>JAZOCH010000055.1:0-3088 GCA_045596425.1 Acutalibacteraceae bacterium
ATCCAGTGGTTGTCTTCCTAAGACCGCTTGGCCTCCGACTTGGGGCTAAACTCTCTCAGGCAAAAGGACAAAGTTTTGTGACTTTATGTACTTTTGGGACCGAGAGATTTTCTCTCGGTCCTTTGTTTTTTGACATAATAATTTTTGAGGAGGAAAACTCATGCAAGAAAAAATTCTCAACCTTGTAGCAACAGCCAACTCCTACCTTGCAGACTACATTCTCATCATTCTGCTCATCGGCGTCGGTCTGTTCTACACCATCAAGACCCGTTTCGTTCAGGTGCGCTGCTTCGGCGAGGGTATGAAGAAGGTCTTCGGTAACCTCTCGCTGCGCGGCGGCAAGCAGGGCAGCGGTCTGTCGTCCTTCCAGGCGCTCGCCACCGCCATCGCGGCGCAGGTCGGTACCGGCAACATCGTCGGCGCGTCCGGCGCGATCCTCATCGGCGGTCCCGGCGCGATCTTCTGGATGTGGATCATCCCGTTCCTCGGTATGGCGACCATCTACGCTGAGGCGGTGCTCGCGCAGGAGAGCCGCGTCGTTGACGAGGACGGCACCGTCCACGGCGGCCCCGTCTACTACATCAAAAAGGTGTTCACCGGCGGCTTCGGCAAGTTCCTTGCCGGCTTCTTCGCCATCGCTGCCATCCTCGCGCTCGGCTTTATGGGCTCGATGGTGCAGTCCAACTCCATCGCTGAGGCGGCTAATAGCGCGATCGGCGTCCAGCCGTGGATCGTCGGTCTGGTGATCGCGGTTGTCGCCGCGTTCATCTTCCTCGGCGGCATCCAGCGCATCGCCTCCGTCACCGAGAAGCTCGTTCCGATTATGGCGGCGCTGTTCCTGATCGGCGGCCTGGCGGTGCTCATCGCCCGTATCCAGTACGTCCCCGAGACTTTCGGTATGATCTTTAAGTACGCCTTCACCCCCTCGGCGCTCATCGGCGGCGGCATCGGTGCGGCTATCAAGACCGCCATCAGCCAAGGCGCGAAGCGCGGCCTGTTCTCCAACGAGGCAGGTATGGGTTCGACGCCCCACGCGCACGCAATGGCGAACGTCGAGAAGCCCCACGATCAGGGCGTTGTCGCAATGATCGGCGTGTTCATCGACACCTTCGTCGTGCTGACGATGACCGCACTGGTGGTCATCTCCTCGCTGTATGCCGGTGACGGCATCCTCGCGAATCTGACGGGTGACGCCTACGTTGCCGCGACCTCGGGTGCCGAGGCGATCGTGGCTAAGACGAATGCGATGCAGCTCGCCTTCGCCGAGGCGCTGCCGATGCTCGGCAGCTTCGGCAGCATCTTCGTTGCGATCTGCCTGCTGTTCTTTGCTTTCTCCACCATCCTCGGCTGGAACTTCTTCGGCAAGCTCAACGTGCAGTATCTCTTCAAGAGGAACGCTAAGGTCGCTGCCGCGATCTACTCCGTCGTTGCCATCGCGTTCATCTTCCTCGGCTCGGTGCTCAAAAACGATCTCGTGTGGGAGCTGACCGATTTCTTCAACTACCTGATGGTCATCCCCAACGCCATCGCCCTCTTCGCAATGTCCAAGCTCGTGGTCAAGGCCGCCAAGAGCAACAAGGCGAAAAAGGCGGATGCCGACAAGGCGCAGGATGCCGAAACGGCTGCTGCCGAATAATCCCCCGTTTTCTCGTCCGTTGGATGCGTATACACGCATCCAACGGACTTTTTTGCGCAAAACCGCCGACGGCGAAAATTTTCGGCGGCTCTCCTATTGAAAAAACGGTATAAGTGTGCTTAAATGAGAATGCATTAACGAAAAATTCGACCGCGCAAACCGCACCGAGGAGATATTCTATGCATTTAGAGGATAAAAAGAAAAGCCTTCTTCTTTTTGGGACCGTGTTTTTTACCTATATCTTGGTCTATATGACCAAGAACTGCTTTTTTGCGGCGATGGCCTCCATCGTCGATGCCGGCGTACTGACCAAGTCCCAGACGGGTTTGATCACCGCGCTGTTTTACCTTGTCTACACCCCGTTGCAGGTGGTCGGCGGCGTGTTTGCGGACCGATTTAAGCCAGCCCTGCTGATTAAAATCGGGCTTATTGGCGGCGCTGTCGCCAACGCCGTGATCTTTTTTAACCAGCAGTACCTTGTTATTCTCATCGCCTGGGTGTTTAATGCCGTCATTCAGTTTGGCGTTTGGCCGGGGATATTCAAAATCCTCTCCTCACAGCTTATCCCCGAGCACCGAAACCAAGCGGCATTTTTTATTTCCTTCTCCTCAACGCTGGGGCTGATGGTCGCCTACATCGTCGCGGCGGTAGTGAATCGTTGGCAGGATAATTTCCTCATTTCCTCCGCGGTGCTGTTTGTGCTTACCGTCGTTTTTCACTTCATCACCAACCATATCGAGCCGTATATGGTCGCCGGCCCGTCCGTTCGCGGCATCCGCGCGAACGAATCGCTGGTTCTTGCGCAACGCCGATTATCCTCGGGGAAGCTGCTGCTTCTCAGCGGTATCGGCTTTGTGACGGTGTACATCATATTACGCGCCGCGGTGGAGAACGGACTGAAAACCCTCAGCGCCACCATGCTGATGGAATCGTACGAACACGTGTCCCCTGCCATCGGCAACCTGCTCAACACCCTCGTGATTCTGTCAGGCATCGTCGGCACCGTTGTTGTACGCTTCGCGCTGTCGCGTTTTATCAAAGACGAACTCGTTGCCACCGTTCTGCTGTTGGTATTTTGCTTGCCGTTTACGCTGGCTTTGCGCTTTGTCGGCGGTTGTTCGGTGTGGCTTGCCGTGGCTTCGCTTTGTGTGGTGGTCGCGGCGCTCAACGCCACGCATTATCTGTCGCTGGCGTATAATATCCGCTTTGCCCGTTACGGACTCAACGCCACCGCCGCCGGCATCACCAATGCCGCCGCCTCCTTCGGCGTGGTTATCCAAAGCTACGGCTTTACGCTGCTCGCGGAAACAACGAGTTGGAATTTCGTCGCGGACGTATGGTTGGATATGCTCGGCGTGTCCGCCGTGCTGCTGGCGATCGCACTGCCGACATGGAAACGGTTTATCACCATGGAACGGCAAGAGGAGAGCGTATAAATCTTTGTGAGATATG
>JAZOCH010000056.1:0-3038 GCA_045596425.1 Acutalibacteraceae bacterium
GCGGATGTGGGCATCCGCCCCTACAAATCAGCATAGTAGCCCTCGGCTTCACACAACCATTCACCGATACATTTAATGCTATTGATAACGCAACAACTTCTTTGTCGTTAACACATCGCTTTTTCCGTTCCAAAAGAGACAGCGTACGCAAACTCATATTTAATCCAAGGGATTGCAGTTTGTTTAGCAAATCATTTCTTGTGAGCCCTTGCTCCGTCCGCGCCAACATGACACGTTCTCCTATCATATTGGTTTTTACTTTTTTACGCCTTTCCGTTTTCATATTTATCACCTCAAATAATATCACGCTAAGATAAACCATTCATCTTAACACAATTTATTATAGAGAGAAAAACCATATTGTTAAAGGGATATAATCCCCATACTTCCCCGTGATATGGAACAAACCTCCTTTTTGCGAAATTGTGTAGTTCACGGTTGCATCCTTTGACAATGTATGCTATACTGAATATAACATTGTACGAGGAGGATGTTTATGGAAAAGGAACAGCTTATCAAGCTTACTATTCTTGTCCCCGAATGGAAAAAGCTCGCCACGCTTTTGGTAGAGAAGGATGAGTTCCAATGTGAATTGTTCAAAAAGACCTTTGAGGCAACCTATACACTGCTCAAACCCTTTTCCGTGCAAACCACGGTGGAAAAAGAGCTTATGCAGCTCATTATCCAGATGCAGAACTTCATCAGTGCGCGTCCCCACGGTCTGGGCAAGGATTACTCCGCCGCCGTCGTGATGACCGAGCGTCTTCTGTTCCATTGCATCGTGCGCCCTGCCGCGTATGTCGAACCGGTCATCGATGCGACCATCTATTCCATTGAAACCCACGAGGATATCCGAATTGATTTCACCGACGTGGATGCCGCTATGGAAACTCTCGGCGCCGCCATTGAAAAGAGTGCTCTATAACAATCAATCCCCCGACCGCCTAAATTGACGGTCGGGGGATTTCTCTTTTAATCCAACGCAAATACGTTTTTCAGCATTGGCGAAACATCAGTCGCAAAGCCCTCGCTCTTTTCAACCTTTGAGCAAGGATTTATATAGACGGATATACTCGTTTGCCGAACGTCCCCAGCTGAAATCCTCACTCATACAGCGCTGACGGAGTATGGCAAGGTCCTCCTTGTTCGCATACGCGCCGAGCGCACGGTCCACCGCGTACAACATATCGCCGGCATTGTAGGTCTTAAAGGTGAAACCAAAGCCCTCACCGTCGCCGCAATCACGGATGCTGTCTTTAAGACCGCCCGTTTCGCGTACCACGGGCAGGGTGCCGTAACGGCACGCCACCATCTGCGCCAGACCGCAAGGCTCACTCTTGGACGGCATCAGGAAAATATCCGCCGAGGCATAAATCTTGCGCGCCAATTCGGGAACAAAGCCTGCGCAATAGCAGAACTTCTCGGGATACCGTCCCTGCAACTCGCGGAAGAAATTCTCATACACCCACTCGCCCGAGCCGAGAATGACCAGCTGCACGTCGCGCGACAGCAGATCCTCCACGATGTACTTAACGAGGTCAAGCCCCTTATGTGAGGCAAGTCGCGTGACCATACCGATCAGCGGCACGTCCGCGCGCTGAGGCAAAGCCAGCCGTTCCTGCAAGGCTTTCTTGTTTGCCGCCTTACCCTCGGCAACGTTCTCCACCGTGAAGGGTGCCGCAATCGCCGGATCGGTCGCCGGGTCGTAGCTGTCCACGTCAATGCCGTTGAGGATGCCGTGCAACTTCCAGCTGCGTGCCTGCAAAATGGGATCCATCCCCCACGAGAACCACGGATCAAGCAGTTCCTCGGCATACGTCGGGCTGACGGTAGTCACGCAATCGGCGGTCTCAATAGCCGCCTTCATATAGTTGACACCGCCGTCATATTCCACGAGCTGGCGCTTATCCATCGGCATACCGATAACATCCTCAATAAGCTCCATCCCGTATTTGCCCTGATACTGGACGTTATGAATGGTGAACACCGTCTTGATGCCCTCGTACCCCTCACGGGTTGCGTAGTACAGGCTGTAATACAGCGGCACCAGTGCGCTCTGCCAATCGTTCGCGTGGATAACGTCGGGCTTAAAGCCGATGTGCGGCAGCATCTCCAACACCGCACGTGAGAAGAACGCAAAGCGCTCCGCGTCACGTAGTGACCGTAAATGCCCTGCCGTTTAAAGTAATACTGATTGTCCAGCAGATAGTAGATAACGCCGTCAATCTTTGCCTCAAACACGCCGCAATACTGCCGCCGCCACGCAACGGGTACCGACAGGCTGGTCAAGAAGGTCATCTTATCCCGTAATTCCTGCGGTACGCATTCATACAGCGGCATAACCACGCGACAGCCGACGAGTCGTTTGCGCATCGCCTTGGGCAGGGAGCCGGCGACATCCGCCAAACCGCCCGAAGCGGCAAAGGGGACCGCCTCACTGGCAACATATAAAACCTTCATTTATCCGTTTCCTCCTATTGTCACATCATACAATGGCATTCTTGGCGATATATACGGGATAGCTCTCAAAGCCCTGCAAGGTACGTCCCTCGCGGAACACCGCGTTCTTATCCGCCACCACGCAGGTCAGTGAGCATCGGTCCGCAACCGTGACGTCCTGCATAATCACACAATTCTCAACAACCGTATCGCGCCCAATGTTCGCACCGCGGAAGATAATGCTGTTTTTGACGGTGCCGTCAATGTGCGCACCGTCCGCCACCAACGAATCCGTCACCTGCGCGTGCAGACCGTATTGCACGGGCGCACAGTCACGCACCTTGGTATAGACGGGACGGCAGGGAGGGAACAGTTGCGCACGCACCTCGCCATCTAACAGCGCCAGATTGGCGTTGTAGTAGCTGGAAAGCGAATAAATCGGCATCACCAAGGACGGTACCTCATAGCCGTGAATCACGACCTCGTGCAAACGGCGTTGCAGAATATCGCGCTCAAAGTGTTGCAGATTGCGCGCCACTGCCTCATTGATGATGTGAATGAGCCAATCCTTGCGCATCACGTACACACCGATGCCGTAG
>JAZOCH010000057.1:0-7261 GCA_045596425.1 Acutalibacteraceae bacterium
CAAGAAACAACGGTGATGACAAAACGGCGACCCAACGCTTTCCCAGTGTCATAGTCGATTTATTCGGCAACCTTCGCAACAGGGGGCTGCGACGGGCAAACAGCACCGCCAAGCACACCGCGCCGACAGCAATCAGCGCAAAAATGGAAAATACATTAAGCATTCCCGTCTGCGTGTCATCCAATCCTATCGTAAAATACTGCAACACCATGGAAAAACCGTTATTGATAAAATGTATACAAACGGGTATCCAGATATTATTCGTAGCCACATATAACCAACCCAATGCAAAACCGACAATCAGCGCAAAAGGAATCTGCATAATATTCCCGTGCATCAACCCGAACAGCAGCGACGACACCGCCACGGCAAACCAATCGCCGTATACGCGAAACGCGCGCAATACGTAGCCGCGGAAAACCAACTCCTCCAACAACGCAGGAAGCACCGCGAACACAAGCAAATTAAGCAGCAAACTCGGCACGGTCGGCTCCAAATAGTCGGGCATGGTGGGTTCGGGGATGCCGAACGACTCAAAGAACAGCATAATGTAACTTACGGCAATATTCGCCGCCATACAAATACCGACTGCTGACAGTATGCCGAGAAAAGCATCGATCGGGTTTGTTTGAGCAGAAGGAGAAAGCGGAAAATAGCGCCGTCCGAAAGTACGTGAAACGACAACAGCCGGCACCGCCATACCCACGGAATAAATGATGGCATAGACCAACAAAAACGCCGATAAATCCAGCGAAAAAAATTGGTTAATGATGGACAGGAGAAAACCGAGCGCGAACATCGCAGCTTCCATTGCGAGCATCATAACACCGACATATTTGGCGGCACTGCGCAGATTTCGCCGTTCAATCTCTTGAAAAGATTGTGGGCTAATGTTATTATGCACCCAATCCCTCCTTTCATTTATTCCACGCATAGTATAGCACAACTTTCTCTTAATGTACAGCAAGAATTTGTGAATTTTTTCATTGCACTATTTAATAGAATATGGTATGATATTATAGTATGTACCGATAAAAGGAGTGAGCGTATGGATAACCGTCCGATCGGCGTGTTTGATTCGGGGCTTGGCGGACTGACCGCTGTGCGCCGTTTGCAAGAGATGCTGCCAAACGAGGACATCGTCTATTTCGGTGACACGGGTCGCGTCCCCTACGGCACGCGCAGCGAAGATACCATTCGCCGCTATGCAAAAGAGGATTGCCGCTTCCTGCTGAATTGCGACGTGAAATACATCATCGCCGCCTGCGGCACGGTCAGTTCGGTAGCTCCCGATATCCTGCAAGACCTCCCCGTGCCTGCCATCGGTGTTGTTGAATCCACCGCAAAAGCGGCTGTCAACGCTACGCGTAATAAACACGTCGGCATCATCGGCACGGCGGCAACCGTGCGCAGTCGCTCGTTTGAGCAAGCGATGCTCGCGCTCGACGGTTCTCTGGTTATCACCGCCAAGGCTTGCCCTTTGTTTGTTCCTCTGGTGGAATCGGGATGGATCGATCCTTGTGACGAGGTAGCCATCGCTATGGTTCGGCGTTATATGAAGCCTTTCAAAGACGCAGGCGTGGATACCATGATACTTGGTTGTACCCATTTCCCGTTGCTCGCCCCGATTATACAAACCGAACTCGGTGACGGAGTGACGCTCATCGACTCCGGCAGAGAGACCGCCTTGCACTGTGCGCAGGTTCTTGCCGAGCAGGATGCCTTGGCGCAGGAAAAAGACGGACGGTGCCGTTTCTACGTATCCGATCGCCCCAACGGCTTTACGCAAACGGCAGAAATTTTCCTCGGTCGCTCGGTGAGCGAGGATGTCGAGAGCATTTCTATGGAAGTATTGTAACAGAAAGGCTGAACCACATGCACGCAATTATCAAGATCGTCGGCACACAAAAGGTGGACGATCAAACCGATACGGTTGAACTGACCACTGCCGGCTCCCTCACCCAAACCGAGGGCGGTTGGGATATCCATTACGAAGAAAGCGAAGCCACCGGTATGGAGGGCACGGCAACCACCGTACACGTCACACAAGATAAGGTCATTCTTGAACGCACGGGCACAAACGCCAGTTTCTTAGTGTTGGAAAAGCACCGACGTCATCACAGCAATTACAACACGCCTTACGGTACCATTGACCTCGGCACCTACGCCACGGCGTTAGAGAACAATCTGTCGCCCGACGGCGGAGAATTATATTTCGCTTACACCCTCGGCTTTAACGGAAGCGTTAACTCCGAGCACACCGTACACATCACCATTCGGGAGGAAAAAGAACATGTCTAATGTCGTAAAAACCGCCGAAGAACAGCTTCGGTATATGCTGGAAAAGGCCATCAAGGATGCTATCGTTGCAGGAGAACTGCCCGATGCACCGCTGCCGGATTATGTTATTGAGGTTCCTGCGGACCGCAAGAACGGCGACCTTGCCGCCAACATCGCTATGGTCTCCGCGCGCGCGTTCCGTAGCGCACCGCGCAAAATCGCAGACACCATTGCCGCGCATCTGTGCGTTGACGGCACCTATTTTGCGTCTGCTGAGGTAGCAGGCCCCGGCTTTATGAACTTCTTCCTCTCCCCTGCGTACTACGCAGACGTGGTCGCCGAAGCGCTGACCATGGGTGACAACTACGGTCGCTCCGATTACGGTAACGGACAAAAGGTGATGGTGGAGTACGTTTCCGCCAACCCCACCGGCCCGATGCATATGGGCAACGCACGCGGCGGTGCGCTGGGTGACTGTCTGGCAAGTGTACTGGACGCAGCCGGCTATGAGGTTTGGCGCGAATTCTACATCAACGATGCCGGCAACCAAATTGAGAAATTCGGTCTGTCGTTGGATGTGCGTTATATGCAGTTGCATCTTGGAGAGGACCAAGTGGAACTGCCCGAGGATGCCTACCACGGCGACGATATTAAGACGCACGCCGAAGCGTTCTCTGCTATCCACGGTGATAAGTTCGTCAATGCTACTACCGAAGAACGCCGCCGTGCGCTCATCGAGTATGCGCTGCCGCTGAACATCGAAAAGATGCAGGCGGATATGGCAAAATATCGCATTGTGTATGACCGCTGGTTTACCGAATCCACCCTGCACAACAATGGCGAACTGAAAGAGATCATTGCCATTCTTACCGAAAAAGGTCTGACCTACGAAAAGGACGGCGCCTTGTGGTACAAGGCCGGCGAATACGGCGAGAAATACCAGCCGAAAAAGCACCTCAACCGTGACGGCGAAGAGGAAGGCATAAAAGACGAGGTGTTGGTTCGCGCCAACGGTAATCCCACTTATTTTGCCGCCGATATTGCGTATCACCGCAACAAATTCCTGCGCGGCTATGACACGCTCATTGACGTATGGGGCGCTGACCACCACGGCCACGTCGCCCGTATGAAGGGCGCGATGGATGCGGTCGGCATGGACGGCAACAAGCTCAACGTTGTGCTGATGCAGCTGGTGCGTTTGGTGCGTGACGGTGAGATCGTGCGTATGTCCAAGCGTTCGGGTAAGGCTATCCAGCTCAGCGACCTGCTGGACGAGGTTCCTGTCGATGCGGCGCGCTTCTTCTTTAACCAGCGCGAGGCAAATACTCAGATGGAATTCGACCTCGGTCTGGCGATTGAGCAGAGCTCATCCAACCCCGTTTACTACGTTCAGTACGCCCACGCGCGTATCCATTCCATCTTCCGCAAGATGCAGGAAAACGGCGTAGAAGCCGTGACTGCCACTCCTGCTCAGCTTGCCCTGCTCACCGCGCCCGAGGAGCGTGAGCTCATTCGTCATCTCTCTGCACTGGAAAAGACCGTGGTCGACTGTGCTAAGGCGTATGACCCCTCCGGCATTACGCGCTACGCGTTGGAACTGGCAACCTTGTTCCACAAATTCTACAACGCCTGCCACGTATCCGGTGTTGAGCACGATTTGATGATGGCACGTTTGGGCTTGTGCGATGCGGTACGCATCGCCCTGCACAACGTCCTCACTATGATGAAAATTGATGCACCGGAAGTTATGTAAAGTAATATACCTTAACAGCGAAAACAGCCTACCGACAACTTGTCGGTAGGCTGTTTTTTAGTCCGCTATTGCTTCTAAAAGTATCGTTCGAAGTTCCTCGGCTCCTTCGCCGTTGGAAGACGAAAATGGCAACGTGAAAATTCCCTCGTAATCGGATAATTCCTGCTCAAACGCGGCGAGTCGCTGAGCGCGCTCGCTCTTGTTGAGCTTATCCGCCTTGGTCAGCACTGCGATAAACGGAATTTCACGCTCGACCATATATTCCAGCATTTGATAATCGTCCTTACTGGGGGTATGGCGAATATCCAGCAGTTGCACGACCAAACGGATGTCTCGCTCGTCGTTAAAGTACCCTTCGATCAGTTCTGACCAACGGCGTCGCTCACTGTCAGACACGCGCGCATATCCGTAGCCGGGCAAGTCCACCAACCGCGCACCGTCTAAGCGGTAAAAATTGATGGTCGCCGTTTTACCGGGGGTGGCACTGGTGCGCGCGAGCGATTTTCGTCCCGTCAACCGATTGATGAGCGAGGATTTACCGACATTTGAACGCCCCGAAAACACGATTTCGGGTGTCGTACTGCTTGGCAACTGCGAGGACAAGCCTGCCGCCGCCTCAAACGAAGCGTTTTCCCAACGCATACGTTACACTCCCCTCTTAATTCGCCGCAGACGGATCGGACACCAGCGCATTGCCGATGACGGTATCCAAATTGCGTGCGGTGATAAAGCGCGTCTTTTCGCGCACGGTGGGGTCAATCTCATTCAGATCCGATGCGTTATCCTCGGGGATGATGACCGTGTCCATATGATGGGTAAACGCCGCCATCGTCTTTTCGCGCAGACCACCAATCGGCATCACGCGTCCGCGCAGAGAGATTTCCCCCGTCATTGCTACGTTCTTCTTGACGGGAATACCTGTCAACGCCGACACAATCGCGGTTGCCATCGTAACGCCTGCCGATGGCCCATCCTTCGGTACAGCGCCCTCGGGCACGTGAATGTGAATATCCTTGGTCTTGTAAAAATCCTCAGCGATGTGCCAGTCGTGTGCCCTGGTGCGCACGTAGCTGACCGCAATCTTGGCGGATTCTTTCATTACGTCACCGAGATTGCCCGTAATCTCCACCTTGCCGTTACCGTCGAGAATTGCCACCTCAACCGGCATCGTGGCACCGCCGACCGCCGTCCACGCCAATCCATTGACAACGCCAACCTCGTCACGGCGCGTTTTTGTGTCTTCCTTGTATTTCACGGGGCCAAGATACTCTTCCAGATTGGCAGGCGTAACCGACACGCTCTCATCGCTTCCCTCAACCACCTTGGTTGCAGTCTTGCGGCACAAGGTTGCCAGCACACGCTCCAAGTTGCGCACGCCTGCCTCGGCGGTATACCCTTCGATAATGCGGTCGATCGCCGCATCCGTCACGCGCAGGCGCTTAGCATCCAAGCCGTGCTTCTTCATCTGCTTTTTGAGCAGATGTCGTTTGGCGATGCGCTTTTTCTCCTGCGCCGTATAACTCGGCAGGTTGATGATCTCCATACGGTCATACAATGCTGACGGAATGGCAGATGCATCGTTTGCGGTCATCACAAACAGCACCTCGGACAAATCAAACGGCAAATCCAGATAATGGTCACGGAACGCACTGTTCTGCTCCGTATCCAACACCTCCAACATAGCCGAGGCAGGATCGCCGCGGAAATCGTGGCCCATCTTGTCGATCTCATCAAGCAATATAAGTGGATTTTTGGTTTCTGCCTGCTTGATTGCCGTGATGATGCGACCGGGCATTGCACCGATATACGTGCGGCGATGGCCGCGAATCTCGGACTCATCGCGCACGCCGCCCAGCGACACTCGCACATAGCGGCGTCCCATCGCCTCCGCAATCGAACGCGCAATCGAGGTCTTACCCACGCCGGGAGGACCAACCAAGCACAGCACCTGCCCTTTCATTTCATCCGAAAGTTGCCGTACCGCCAACGCCTCAACGATGCGGTCCTTGACTTTTTCCAATCCCGTATGGTCGCGGTCAAGGATACGGCGCGCGTGTTTTAGGTCCAAATTATCCTTGGTCACGTCGTTCCATGGCAAAGACAGGCAAGTATCGAGATAACCGCGTACCACGGTTGCCTCGTGAGA
The DNA here is from genome assembly GCA_045596425.1 of Acutalibacteraceae bacterium. Lineage (GTDB taxonomy): Bacteria > Bacillota > Clostridia > Oscillospirales > Acutalibacteraceae > UBA5905. The sequence goes on from JAZOCH010000057.1 coordinate 6,180, forward strand.
GCCGGGCGGCATTTTTCCCAGCTTACGGCACTCTTTGATGAGCGGTTCGCTGATTTTATCGGGCAATCCCAGTTTTTCTACCTTTTCAATGTATTCCGCAGATTCCTCGACGGGATTATCTTCTTCGCCGAGCTCCTCGGAAATCGCGCGAATCTGCTCACGCAGGTAATAATCGCGCTGATTATCGTCCATTTGCTGTTGGACCTTGTCCTCAATCTTCTTTTCGAGTTGCAGGACCTGACACTCCTTATGTACAATGCGCAGGAGTGTTTCCACACGGTTGTTGACCGACAACAGATTGAGGATGCGTTGCTTTTCTTCGTATGGCATACCGAGATTGCTGGCAATGTAGTCTGCCAAATAACCGGGGCGGTCCTCGGTGGCAACCGTCATCAGCACGTCGGGGGCAATCTTGGGCACCAGCTCAGCATATTCCTCAAACACGTCGCGGCACTGGCGCACCAAGGCCGATGCCAGCAAAAAATTGGTGACGGGACGGTCAAATCGCTCCTCCACAACCGCGATATAATGCGGCTCCTCCTGCACGATCTCTGCGATAGTGGCACGATATTCGCCCTCCACAACAATGCGGAAGTTATCGTGCGGCAATTTGAGAATCTGCTTGACCTTCGCCACAACACCCATGCGGTAAAGCCCGTTCGGGGACGGATCCTCCTCCGTCACATCCTTCTGCGCCACCAAAAAGACGGTCTGATCCTTTTTCATTGCGGCATTCAGTGCGGCAACGGATTTCAGTCTGCCGACGTCAAAATGCATCACCGTTTCGGGAAAGCAAACCAGCCCACGGAGAACCAGCATCGGCAGTGTTACAAACTGTTTTTCTTCCATCATAGAAAATCACCTCTTATCAAAGGGAAATCGGTCGGCCCGCGCGCGGCACCGACCGATGAATGGTATTATTTGCTCGTCGTTTTACGGCGCGATGCGGTTTTCGCCTTCATCGCCACCTTGGAACGAGCGGATTTTTTGTCGGGATTATAGATAATCTCCGGCTGTGCGCTGTCATTAACACACGCGGCAGTGATAACGACCTTTTCCACCGTTGTATCCGACGGGATTTC
>JAZOCH010000058.1:0-2269 GCA_045596425.1 Acutalibacteraceae bacterium
ACGGTGCGCCGCGAGGATATGGAGGCGGTTCCTTGTCTGAAAATTCTCGCCTCCTCGCCGCAGGCAGGGGTGTACGCCCTCAAAAACGAGTCCAACTCGCAGGTGTTTGTGTTCGGACATTCCGAGTACGATGCCGATACGCTCAAACGGGAATACGAGCGCGATAAGGCGGCAGGAATGCCCATTGACGTGCCGGTAAACTACTTCCCTGATGACGACGACACTAAGGAACCGCTGGTCACGTGGCGCAGCCACGCCAACCTGCTGTTTTACAACTGGCTCAACTATTACGTGTATCAGACGACCCCGTACGACATTAGCAAGATTTGATGTTCGGCCGCTTTGCTTTGGTTGCAGGGCGGCTGAATATTTCAATTGACCAACAAAAATTCACAATCTCGTAGGGGTTTATTCACAATTTGGAGGTACACTGTGAATAGGAGGGATGAGAATGTTTTATCGGTTGCGCAATACGCTTGCGCGGTTTATGGCCGGCCGTTACGGCACGGATAAGCTGAATAACGTCCTGTTTTGGACGTATATGGGGCTGTGGTTTGTCGGGATGTTCTTTCGCCGCGGCGTTGTTGGGTTTGTGCTGTCCTCGCTCGGCTCGGTGGTCGCGGTGGTGCTGATTTGGCGCACGCTATCGCGCAATATTCCGCGCCGTCAGGCGGAGAATGAGCGTTTTATCCGTTTTTGGACACCCCTCGCCGCGTGGTTTCGGCGGCAGTTTGTGCGCCTGCGCGATGTTCGCCGTTGGCGGTATCGCACCTGCCCGTATTGCAGCGCGCGCCTGCGCCTGCCCATTCGCCGCGGACGGCGCACCGTGACCTGCTCGCGGTGTAACAGCCAATTCAAGGCATTCTTTCTGTAACCGAAATCCTCCTGCTTCGGCAGGAGGATTTTTGTGTGGTTGGACTGGCAAATCCCATGCGCTTGCCGCATACAGTAGGGCAGGAGGGATGCCCGATGTGGGAAATGGTGATGCAGGTATTATCGCGGATGCTGTTTATGGTGCTGCACGTGGTGAACAGCGGCTCATTCCCGAAGCCGCTGACTGCCGCGCAGGAGCGCGAGGCGTTTGCCGCGATGCGCGCAGGGGACAGCGCCGCCCGACAGCGGCTGATTGAGCACAATTTGCGGCTGGTCGCGCACATTATTAAAAAATACTACGCCAACGCGCAAAATCAGGAGGACTTGGTGTCCATCGGCACCATCGGACTCATTAAGGCGGTGGACACCTTTGACGAGACCAAGGGACCGCGGCTGGCGACCTACGCCGCGCGGTGCGTGGAAAATGAGATTTTGATGCATTTTCGCGCGGCGAAGAAGACTGCGCAGGACGTATCGCTGTCCGAGCCGATTGATACCGACAGCGAGGGACGACCGCTGACCTTGATGGATGTGCTTGCGCAGGAGGATACCATCGTGGACGACCTTGACCGCAAGCTGAAAGTCGAAAAGCTGGGGCGGTATATTCGCGAGAGCTTGGATGATCGCGAACGCGAGATTATCGTCCTGCGCTACGGGTTGGGCGGTCGCGCGTTGACGCAGTGGCAGGTCGCCGAACGGCTGGATATTTCGCGTTCATACGTCAGCCGACTGGAAACCAAGGCGCTGAAAAAACTGCGCCGCCGCTACGACCGAGGGGACCGTCACTGAAAAGAGGGCGTTGACAGACGGTGTACCCACGGAGTACAATGGAGGGGAAGAGCTTTGCGGAGGCGCAGGATGAAAGACCGACGGATAAAAAAGAGAATATGGTATGCGGTTATCGCCTTGACGGTGCTGTTTATCTGGGGACAGTCGCTGCTCGGGCAGGAGCTGTCCGCGGTGCAGAGTGAGTCGGTACAGGGCTTGCTGGGCAGACTGTTCGGCGAGTGGGTATACGACACCTTTTGGTACCGCCACATCCGTAAGGTGGCGCACTTTGCGGAATATGCCGTGCTCGGCACGGAATGTGTCGCCTGCCGCTTGTCGGTGGGCGAACACCGCAGTTCGCGATGGTTGACAGCGGTGTTTGGGTTATCGGTGGCGGCGTGCGATGAGCTGTTGCAGTTTATCAGTGCGCGTGCACCGCGCGTGACGGATGTCCTGCTGGACGTGGCAGGGTATGCCTGCGGCAGTGCGGTGGCGTTTGGTATCGTTTGGCTGTGTCGCCGCGCACGAAAACAAAAGAGTGTGAAATAAATAAAAAAACACTTGCATTTTTCGCAAGCATACAGTATAATGATTAAGTTCCATACGCCGGTGTGATGGAATTGGCAGA
>JAZOCH010000059.1:0-6433 GCA_045596425.1 Acutalibacteraceae bacterium
GTCAGTTCGAAACCATCCTGACGTAAAATAAAACTATGGAGTGAGAAAAATGAAAAACCAAAAAACCATCCGCACGTTGACCGTTGCGAGCTTGCTCGCGGCAATGTACACGGTGCTGACCGTGAGTCTCGCACCGCTGTCCTTCGGGCTGGTGCAGTGCCGCCTATCGGAGGCGCTCACCATTCTGGCGGCGTTTACGCCTGCCGCCATCCCCGGTCTGACCGTCGGCTGTGTGCTGTCCAACCTCATCGGATTGAGTATGGGCGGCAACATCGCCGGTGCCGCCGACGTGTTACTCGGCCCGTTGGCAACGGGACTCGCCGCGTGGCTGTCGTGGCTGTTGCGCCACCGCTGTGTCGGCGGTCTGCCGCTGTGGTCCACCCTGCCGCCCGTGGTGCTCAATGCCCTGGTTGTCGGCACCGAGCTTGCGCTGGTGGCGCCGCAGTTCACCGTGCAGGTGTGGTTTATCCAGATGGGGCTGGTCGGCGCAGGACAGCTGGTTGCTTGCGTGGCAGGCGGCTTGTTGGTTGCCCGTGGCTTGCAGGTCAGCGGCTTGGATAAACGGATATAATTGTTTACAGATTGTATAAATTGCTATAAATTATACAAAAGGAGAGGTATATGACGCGCATTTGGAAGGGTTACGGTCGGGTGGCAGGGCTGATGGCAGGCATTGTATTGCTGTCGGTGTGTGTCACGGCGTTGACGGGGAAGGTCGGTGTGCCGCGCCGCGAAAAGACGGTGGTCACCACCACCTACCCGTTGTATGTGGCGGTGCGCCATATTCTCGGGGATACCGACACCGTGGCGGTGGAGAATCTCACGGGCGCGGCGGCAGGGTGTCTGCACGACTATCAGCTGTCTCCGGCCAACCGCATCACGCTGGACGGTGCGGCGCTGGTGCTGCTTAACGGCGGCGGTGCGGAGAGCTTTTTGCAGGACACGCTCGCGGCGATGCCCGATCTGCCGACGGTGGATACGTCAGCCGGTCTGGAACTGTTGGAGAGCTGTCACGCCCACGACCATCCCCACGGCACGGAGGACGGCGCGCACACGCATACGGCGAACGAGCATCTGTGGGTAAGCCCCACGCGCTACGCCGCGCAGGTGACGGCGGCGGCAAAGGCGCTATGCGCTTTGGATGCGTCGAACGCCGCCGCCTACCAAGCGAACGCCGAAGCGTACGGTCAACGGGTGTTGGCGGTGGGCGCGCGTTTGCGCGCGGCGGCGGACAAGCTGCCGAGCAAAACCTGCATTATTTTCCACGATTCGCTCGCGTATCTGGCGGACGAGCTGGGACTGACGGTGGCGGCATCGCTGCACGTCGGGGAGGAATCGGGGATTTCCGCCGCGGATTTGGCGATGGCACAGCGGGCGGTCGCAAACGACCCCCATATACTGGTATTATACGACAGCCAGTACACCGTGCGTTACCCGTCGGTGGATGCGGCGGTGCCTGCCGCCCACGTGTTGACGGTGGATACCGCGGTCAGCGGCCGCGGCGGCGCGGACGATTGGTTGAGCGCGATGGAGCATAATGCGGAAATCCTTGAAAACATCACGGAGGGAGCGCTATGAGCGGCTGCGGACTTCACTGCCTAAAAATTAATAACATCACCGTGCGCGTCGGGGACACTGAGCCGGTACGCGACGTCAGCCTGCACGCGCATTGCGGCGAGATTACGGCCATCATCGGGCGCAACGGCGCCGGAAAAAGCACGCTGTTTAAGGCGATTCTCGGTGAGATGCCGCACACGGGCGAGGTAATTTTCACGGGCCACGGCGGCACACCCACCAAGGCGCGCCCCCGTATCGGGTACGTGCCGCAGAGCCTCAACGTGGACAGCGGATCGCCTGCCACCGTGCTGGACGTGGCGCTGACCTATTCGAGTCGCTATCCCGTGTTTTTGCCCGTGCCGAAACGCCTGCGCGACGAGATTGCTACGCATTTTGCACGGTTTTCGGCGGACGGCTTGCTGGACAAGCCCGTCGGACGGCTGTCGGGCGGCGAGTTGCAACGCGTGTTGCTTGCGTTGGCAACGCGTCCCCATCCCGATATGCTGTTGCTGGATGAGCCTGTGTCGGGTGTTGACCGCGCAGGGTTGGAAGAGTTCTACGCGTTGCTTGAACAACTGCGGCAGGACGATATGGTGATTTTGCTCATCTCCCACGATTTGAGCTACGTGCGCCGCCACGCGGACCGCGTGGTGTTGCTTGACCGCGCGGTGCTTGCCTCGGGTGCGCCCGAAGCGGTGTTTGCCTCGGACGCGTTTCGCGCGGCGTTCCCGACGGGAGGTGAGGGCTGATGGAGTGGCTGGTTTCTTGGTGGCAGTACGATTTTATGCGCACCGCGCTGTGGGCGATTGTGTTGCTCGTGCCGTTGCTCGCTACCCTCGGCACCCTCGTGGTGAATAACGGGATGTCCTTCTTCTCGGATGCGCTGGGGCATTCCGCTCTGACGGGCGTGGCGCTCGGCGTGTTGCTGGGGGTGAGCAATTATTCCCTCATTATGATAGGCTTCGCGGTGGTGTTCGCCCTGCTGATGAACCGCATCCGCCACTCGCGCATCGCCTCCACCGATACGGTTATCGGCGTATTTTCCGCGGTGGGTGTAGCGCTCGGTCTGGCACTGCTGTCGCGCGGTGGCAATTTCGCCAACTATCAAAGCCTGCTTATCGGCGACATTCTCAGCATCACGCCACGAGAGTTGTGGGTGCTGGGCGGTGTGCTGATTGTTACGGCGGTGGTGTGGGTGTTGTGCTTTAACGGCTTTCATGCGGTGAGCATCAGCCCAACGGTCGCGCGCAGTAAAGGCATCCGCGTCGGGTTGCTGGACAACCTGTTCGTGGTGCTGGTGGCGGTGGTGGTGATGCTCGCCATCCGCTGGGTGGGACTGCTGCTCATCAACGCCATGCTCATTCTCCCTGCCGCCGCCGCGCGCAATGCGGCGCGCAGTATGCGCAGCTATCACCTGCTCGCGCTGATTTTCGGGTTGTTCGCCGGTGTGCTCGGTCTGCTGGTATCCTACGGCAACGCCGTCGCCACGGGGCCGATGATCATTCTGGTGCTGGCGGCGCTGTTCTTCGGCACGTTTTTAATGAGAAGAAAATAAAGAAAACGGCTCCGTGACGGAATTTTCGTCACGGAGCCGTTGTTTTGGTTACTTATTTTCCGACAAACGCATCCAGCTTGGTAATCAGCGTCTTGTTACGGGTGGCGGAGATATTGTTGAGGAACAGCACGTCCTGCACGCCGTTGTTTTTCACAAAGGCGGTGAAATCCTCGTTAAAATAGCGGAAATCCAGCACGTACACCTTATGGTAGACGGTGGACAGGTAGGGGGCGAGCGCGTTGCCGTAGGAATCCTTGATAAGCACCACCGATGAGCCATCGGTGATATCGGCGTTGGTGATGCAGGTGAATGCGTTGTCACCGCCGATGAAGGTGCTGTATTTGTAGCGCGGATTCCAGCCCGTCACGTCCGCGATGAGGGGATACTTGACGGTGGCGGTGGCAACCGTCTTGCCGTACACCATCGAGATGTTGCCCTGCGGCACGTACGCGTAGATGGTGTCGCCGCCGAGTTTGAGTCCGGCGCTCTGCGTCTGCGAATAGAACGAGCCGAGGAAGCCGTCAAAGGATTTTTCCTCAAACGCATCCAGCGCAGGTGCCGTTTTGCCTGCCTGCCGTGCAAATTCCGCAAAGGCGTAGTAGGCGCCGCGCGCCGTCCAGTGGTGGTCGGTGTGGAAATACAGGTACTCGTTGCGGTGGGCGAGCAGGGAGTCGCGCACGCGCACGGGATGCACCGATGCGGACATAGAGCCGAGCAGGTAGTTGATGGCCTTTTCTTGGTCGGAGGAGTTTTTGGGACGGTCCTTGGGTTCCAGCATCACGTCAATGGAGGTCGGCACGACCATCGAGTACACCTTCACGCCGTCCAGCTTGGCGGCGGCGCGGTTGATGATACCGATGTACTGGTCGGCGGAGGAGCGCACGAAGTTGTAATACTCAAACGCGGTGTCCCCCTTGACGATGATGGCGCCGAGACTTTGGTTCTGTTGCAACACGGCAGGGTCCATCGTGGTGGTGGTCTGCCCGTTATTCCCCGTGGTGGTGGAAACCGCCGTGGTCGAGGTGGTGGTTGTCACCGTCGCGGAGGTGGTGGTCGTGGCAGTGGCAGTAGCAGTGGTTGATGTGGTGGTGGTGACGGTGGTGGATGGGCGTGTCGGGGCATCGGGAATTTCGTCCCCCTGCTGTACGGTGCCGTGGATGGTCTCCCCTTGCAGACCAAAGGTGCGGCGGATACTGCTGCTCATCGCAACGAAGGTCTCGCGCGCAGGGAAGGTATCCGAGAACCACAGTGAAATATCGTCAAAATACGAGCCGCTGGTCAGCGCCTGCCACGAAAAGGACGGAAATTTCGCCAATTCGCGTTGCTCAAACGCCGATGCGGTGGGGCGAAGCGGAATGATCCACACCGTCACCGCCGCCACAGCGGTGACCGCCACCGCCGCGAGCACGCGTGTCGGGTGAAACCACGCCGTCGAGGGGCGAGCTTTGGTTTGTTCGCGGAGTTGTTGGGATAGTTTCATCGGTTACGCCCCTTTCATCAGAATTGGAAGTACAAGAACGGGTTGTAGCTATTGCCCACCAGCATCACGGTGGACACGAACAGCAACACCAGCGGCCACACGACCTGCGCGACGGCATAAGTCGCGGCGGCGACTGTGCTTTTGTGTCCGGCGCGTTCCCACGTGCGGCTGAGGAGGCTGAACAGCGGCGTGGCGCATACCGCCGCCACGGGCAGGAAGAAGGCGTGGTTTTTCATCAGTGTGGTAGCCTCAAAGGTGGACCAACCGTTGCCGCCTGCACCGAACATGCCGCTCAGCACCGCGCCGATAACGCGCATATCCTGGAAGCGGAACAGCACCCAGCCGAAGTATACCACGATAAGCGAGTAGAGTACGCCGAGGAGAGGAGCTTTTTTGAGCGCTTTGCCGAGAAAGAGGCTTTCAGCCGCGAGAAACAGGAAGAACCACAGCCCCCACAGTACGAAATTCCAGCTCGCGCCGTGCCAAAGCCCCGTCAGCGCCCACACGACCAGCATATTCAGCAGCGTACGGGGGAGGGAACAGCGACTGCCGCCCAGCGGTATGTACACGTAATCGCGGAAGAAGGTGGACAGCGACATATGCCACCGCCGCCAGAATTCCTTGATGGAACGGGCGATGTAGGGATAGTGGAAGTTTTCGCGATAGTGGAAGCCAACCATCCGCCCCATACCGATGGCCATATCGGAATAGCCGGCGAAATCGAAGTAGATTTGCAGCATATAGGCGAGCATACTCACCCACAGCGCCGATGCCGGTGCCGCCTGCACCGAGGCGAGGCTGATTGTTCCGTCGCCGCCGCTGATGAGGGTGTCTGCAAGGTTGCCGCAGGTGTTGGCGATGATGACTTTTTTGCCCAGACCGACACAGAAGCGGCGCACGCCCTCGCTGACGTCCGCCCAGTCCACGCGGCGCGCGGTCAGCTCGTTCTCTACGTCAGCGTAGCGTACGATGGGACCTGCCACGCATTGGTGGAACAGCGAGGCGTACAACAGCACCGTGAAAAATCGCCGCTGGGCGAGCACCTCGCCGCGGTAGACGTCGATGACGTAGGTGAGCAGCTGGAAGGTGTAAAAGGAGATGCCGATGGGCAGGGCAACGGCAGGCAGTGCCGATTGCGTGCCGAACAGCGCGGCGATGTTGTCCGCCGCGAAATTTAAGTATTTGAACACCCCGAGAATGCCGAGGTTGACCACGCAGGCGAGTATAAGCCACAGCTTGCGGCGGCCCTTGGGCATTTGCAGTGCAAACAGCCAGTCAAAAAACGCCATCCCGAGCAGCAGGAGCATATACACAGGTTCGCCCCACGCGTAGAAGATAAGCGAAAATATCAGCAAAATGCCATTGCGCGCAGGAATTGTGCGCGCGAGCGCATACAACACCATACACAACGGGAAGAAAGCATATAGAAAGAATAAACTGGAAAATACCATCCTTTTTCACCTCAAAACAAACAATCCACATCTATCATACACCCTGTCGAAATATAGTGCAAGGAGAAAAGAGAGAAATCGGCGGATTTGTTCGAAATATATTACGTCCACGTGAAAAACACCCCCCTACGGGGGGTGTAAACGGACTCGTCGACATTCGGCGCTGTGCGCCAAAGTCGGTCAAGATTTTGCTTGCGCGTCTGGACAACGCGCATTTCGCTGTCGCGAAACCGCAAAACTTGCACGGTTCGATGTCCGAGTTACGCCACAAAAGCAAAAAGGCACCCATAAGGGTGCCTTTGCTTTTGGTGGGCGTAAACGGACTCGAACCGCTGACCTCCTGCGTGTAAGTCGGAGGCCAAGCGGTCTTAGGAAGACAACCACTGGATT
>JAZOCH010000060.1:0-2026 GCA_045596425.1 Acutalibacteraceae bacterium
CTTCTTTTATCTCAAAATACAGTTCCAGAATACACAGAATATTGAGCAACTGCCGCTTGTATCCGTGCAGGCGCTTGACCTGCACGTCGAGGATGGCATCGGTGTCGATGCTCACCCCGTCGCGCTCGCGGATATAGGCGCATAGGCGGCGCTTATTCTCCTTTTTCACCGCGATAAAGCGGTCGAGCACGTTCTCGTCCTCGGCGTAGCGTTCCAGCTCGCGCAGGCGGCCAAGGTCGGTAATCCAGCCGTCATCGCCCAACAGTTCGGTGATAAGCCCTGCCAACGGACGGTTACACAGTGCCAGCCAGCGGCGTTGGGTGATGCCGTTGGTCTTGTTTTGAATTTTATGCGGATACAGCTCGTGCCAGCGGTGAAGAACCCGTTGTTTGAGGATGTCGGTGTGCAACTGCGCGACACCGTTGATATAGGTCGAGCACCAGCAGGCGAGATACGCCATATGCACGGTGGAGTCCTGCAACAACAGCAGCTCCTTCCACTGCGCCTCAGGCACGCCGCGCTGACGAAGCTCCGTTTCCTGCACGCGTGCCAAACGGCGAATGAGCTTGGCACATTCGGGTGCCACCGCGCGCACCAGCGACAGGTCCCATTTTTCCAGCGCTTCCTGCATAATGGTGTGGTTGGTGTAGTTAAACACCTGCCGTGCCATGTGCAGGGCATCCGAGAACGCCACGCCGCGCTCTGTCAGCAGGCGGATAAGCTCGGGGATAGCGATGACGGGATGGGTGTCGTTGAGCTGGAACGTGATGAAGCGAGAAAGCTTGTCCCACGCATCGCCGTGCACCGCCTCAAAACGGCGCAACGCATCCTGCAACGAAGCACTGCAAAAGAAATATTGCTGTTTTAAGCGCAGGATGCGCCCTGCCTTGGTGGAGTCGTTGGGATACAGCACGCGGGAAATATCCTCAGCGCGATTCTTTTCGCGCACCGCTTTATCGTATTGCTGGTCGTTAAAGGCGGTAAAATCAAAGGGCGTGAGCGCCTCTGCCTGCCACAGACGCAGGGTGGAGACGTGACTGCCGCCGTAGCCGATGATGGGCATATCGTACGGCACGGCGCGCACACTGCCGTCCCCGAAGGTGACGGTGACGGCATCCTCGTCACAGCGCACTGACCACGGGTCGCCGAAGCGCGCCCAGTCGTCTGCCTCTTCCTGCTGAAAACCGCCGACAAAGCGCTGGCGGAACAGCCCGAAGCGATAGCGAATGCCGTAGCCGTCCAGCGGCAGACCGAGGGTGGCGGCGCTGTCGAGGAAGCACGCCGCTAAACGGCCGAGACCGCCGTTGCCGAGCGCCGCGTCCTCGATTTCTTCCAATCGGTCAAGGTCGGTGCCGAGCTCTTCCAGCACGCGGCGTGCTTCGGTCAGCTTGCCCGTGCATAATAAGTTGTTGTAGATTGCCCGTCCGACGAGAAATTCCGCCGACAGGTAATACGCGCGCCGATGGGTGTCGTGGCGGTGGCGAGATTTCTCCCACGCCTTGTTTACCGACAGTATCACCGCGCGTGACAGCGCATCGTGCAGTTGCCACGCATCCAGTTGTGACGGCGCTTTGCGGTACGCCTCGCGCGCAAACAGTGTCACGTGTTTCTTGATATCGCTCATGTTACCTTCTCCTTGTTGGAAGTTCTGCCGTACAGTTTTGTGTTAGCCAGCAGCCACTCGGCAGCTTGCGGCGTGAGTTGGTCGGCGGTGAGCCGCCAGCTCCAATTATCCCCGACGGTGGAGGGGACGTTCATACGCGCCTCGTTGCCGAGTGCGCACAGGTCCTGCACGGTGAGGATGCAGGTGTCGGCGGTGCTTGCCAGCGCCGCCTGCATCATATTCACACGCAGGCTGTCGCGGTCGGTCGCGTGCAGGTAGTCCATCGCAAACGCGATCTGTTCGCTGTCTGCGGAATCTGCCCAGCCGAGGATGGTGTCGTTGTCGTGGGTACCCGTGTACACCACGCAGTTTTTATCATAACGGTGGGGGAGATATCCGCTGTCCCCCGACGGGTCAAAGGCG
>JAZOCH010000061.1:0-5731 GCA_045596425.1 Acutalibacteraceae bacterium
CTCTTTGGACTGTGGCGTTGATTTTTGGCAACAGAGAAGATAAAGTAATGGTTCTCATTCTTTCTCTTATTATACCGTTTGTTGTATATGGTTTTGTTCGGTTGATGTATAGGGTTGTAAGTATCAATGCCTCTTTTAAAACAATGTGCTTTTTCTATTATTTTTTCTTGATAGGCGGATCGCTTGGAACTGTTATGATGTTTGTTGAATTCGTCGCTGGATTTCCAAACGGATTGTCCCCGACTCTTGGTGCTTGCGGTGCTTTGATCATTGCAACACTTGATAATGCAAAGAAAAGTTTTGAAAATAAAGATTGAAGTTAAATTAAAACCCGTTTGAGTTCGAATCCTTATTGCAAAACGCAAAAAATATCTTTTTTGTAGCCCATAGACAACACAATAGGGCACCCATTCGGGTGCCCTATTGTGTTGGTAAAGTCGGTGCTTTGAGGTCCTTGTTCCGCTATATTATCAATCCGAGGTGAAGTTATGCTGACACACCCCATTCCTCCGCTTTACAACAATCAATCGCGCATACTCATTCTCGGCAGTTTTCCGTCGGTGAAATCACGGGAAAATAAGTTTTTCTACGGACATCCGCAAAATCGCTTTTGGAAGGTTGTTTCTGCCGTGCTATCACAAGACATGCCGACAACAATTGAAGAAAAGCGACGATTTATTTTAAATAATCGCATTGCCTTATGGGACGTCATCGCCGCCTGCGACATCAGCGGCAGCGCAGATAGTTCCATCAAGAACGTTCAAGCGAATGATTTGACTCTCATTCTCGACAGTGCCGATATTCAGCAAATTTTTGTCAACGGCAAGACAGCCTTGCGTTACTACGAGCAGTATATTCAACCGAGTCTGCAAAGGTCGGCAATTTGCCTACCATCTACCTCCCCTGCCAATGCGCGCTGGTCGTTACAACAACTGACACAAGCATGGTCCGTCATTAAACACCATCTATAACAACCATTTAACCGAAAATAGCCTGTAAAGTCAATGAACTTTACAGGCTATTTTCGGTTAATTATTCGATTTCGGTGTTTACAAGCGAGATGCCGAGGTCAAGCAACTGCTGTTCATCCACCACAGAAGGACAATCGGTCATCAGTTCAGCCATATTTTGCACCTTAGGGTAAGCAATCACGTCGCGCAGACTGGTCGCACCAAGCATCTGCATAACCAAGCGGTCAAGACCGATGCCCATTCCGCCGTGCGGAGGTGCACCGTAGCGGAACGCATCCAGCAAGAAGCCAAACTTCTGGTGAGCCTCCTCCTCCGACATACCCAGTGCACGGAACATATGGTTCTGCAACTCGGGGTCAGTGATACGAATGGAGCCGGATGCCAACTCGATACCGTTAAACACCAAGTCATACGCCTTGGCGTACACTTTTTCGGGAGCCGTATCCAGATACGGAATGCATTCATCCAACGGCGAGGTGAACGGATGGTGCATCGCCAGCCAGCTTTCGCTCTCGTCGTCCCACTCAAAGAACGGGAATTCCGTAATCCACAGAAGGTTGTTGCCTTCACGCGGAATGTTAAGCTTATTCGCCAGTTCAAGGCGTAATGCACCGAGCGTTGACAGGACGTTCTTTGTCTTATCGGCTACAACCAGCACTACGTCGCCCATCTCGGCACCTGCCGCGGTGAGAACCGCCTGCATCTCATCCTCGGTAAGGAATTTACCGAAGGAGGAGGTGCAATTTTCCTCGGTCCAGCGAACCCACGCTAGGCCCTTGGCACCAATACCCTTGACCATCTCGGTGAGCTTGTCAATCTCCTTACGGGACAGCGTCGATGCGGCACCCTTTGCATTAAGGCAGCGCACGGAACCGCCGTTTTCCACCGCCGAGGCAAACACACCGAAACCACAGCCGCGCACTGCCTCGGTCAAATCGATGATCTCCATACCGAAACGGGTATCCGGCTTATCCGAGCCGTAGCGCGCCATCGCCTCGTTGTAGGTCAAGCGAGGAAGCGGCAACGGGATATCCACACCCAGCACCTTCTTAAACAGGTCCTCAACAAAGCCCTCCGCCATCGCCAGTACGTCTTCGACGTCCACAAAGGACATTTCGAGGTCAATCTGTGTGAACTCCGGCTGACGGTCTGCACGCAGGTCCTCATCACGGAAGCAACGGGCAATCTGAATATAGCGGTCAAAGCCTGCCACCATGCTCAACTGCTTATACAGCTGTGGCGATTGCGGCAGTGCGTAGAACTGGCCATTATGCACACGGCTGGGTACCAAGAAATCCCGTGCACCCTCAGGCGTGGATTTAATCAAAATCGGGGTTTCGATCTCAATAAATCCGTTAGAATCGAAATAATCCCGAATCACCTTGGTGATCTGATGACGCAGAAGAATATTCTTTTGCAAATCTGGGCGGCGAAGGTCAAGATAGCGGTATTTCAGACGCGTAGATTCCGCGGTCACGCAATTCTCAACAATCTCAAAAGGCGGTGTTTCCGCTTTATTGAGGATACGAAGCTCCTTAACGGCAATCTCCACATCACCCGTAGGAATGTCCGCATTGCGCGAGGAACGCACACGAACCTCACCGCGTGCAGCTACCACATATTCACTACGCAACGAAAACGCCTTGTCAAACACCGCTTTATCGGTGTCTTGGTCGAACGCCAACTGCACGATACCCGTGCGGTCGCGTAAATCCACAAATATCAACTGCCCGAGGTCACGCTGACGCTGAACCCAGCCAAACACGGTCACTTCCTGCCCTGCGTGCTCCTCGCGGAACTCACCGCAGTACGCCGTGCGTTTAAGTCCTTGAATGGTTTCTGCCATAATGTAATCTCCTTTATCCGATTTCTGCTACCGAGCCAAACAAATCGGTCATATCCGCCAACTCGCGGTCAAGCGATTTGCGGTACAATGTCGTATACAGGCTGTCGTCCAAGCGAATCTCCTCCGATTCACCCGTAGCCATATCTTTTAGCTGCGCCACGCCCGTTTCCAGCTCGTTGTCACCGACAACGATGGTAAAACGCGCACCCAGCTTATCGGCGTATTTCATCTGCGCCTTCAAAGAGCGACCGACAATATCCGTTTCCACGGCAACGCCGCCCTCACGCAGTTTCGTTGCCATCGCAAAGCAGTGCTGTGCCGCCTTGGCACCCATCGACACGAAATACAGTTCGCATTGCGGTGCTTTGGGGAACGTACAGCCGTTCTCTTCCATCACCATCAGCAGGCGTTCCAGCCCCATCGCGAAGCCGAGACCGGGTTGCTGCACGCCACCAAGCTCCTGCAATAAGCCGTCGTAACGACCGCCGCCTGCGACCACCAGTCCGTTCGGAGCAACCAGTTCAAACACCGTACGTGTGTAGTAATCCAAGCCGCGCACAATGTGCGTATCCAACTCATACGGCATCTCTGCTGCATCCAGACAGCCCTTCACCGCCTCGAAATGCGCCGCGCAATCGTCGCAAAGATAATCGATCATCACGGGCGCCTTTGCCGCCAGTTCGTGACAAACGGGCGATTTGCAATCCAGAATACGCATCGGATTGCGTTCAAGGCGACCCAGACACGTGCCGCACAGTTCATCTTTATTCGCTTCAAAATATGCACGCAACGCCTCGTGATAACGGGCGCGGCAGGTCGGACAGCCGATGGAATTGATGTGCAGCTTGACGTTATCCAGACCGAGGGATTTGAGAATCAGCAACGCCAGCGAAATTGTTTCCGCATCCGCCTGCGGTGCCGCTGCACCAAAGCACTCGACACCAAACTGGTGGAATTCACGGTAACGTCCCTTTTGGCTCTTCTCGTAGCGATAGCAAGAGGTAACATACGACACCTTGGCAGGCAAGGCATTATTCAGCAGGCCGTGTTCCAACGCCGCGCGTGCCGCGCCGGCAGTGCCTTCGGGACGCAAAGTGATCGAACGGCCGCCCTTGTCCTCAAAGGTGTACATTTCCTTCTGCACCACGTCGGTGGTTTCGCCAACCGAGCGTTGAAACAGATTGGTATGCTCAAATACGGGAGTGCGAATTTCACGAAAACCGAAATCCTGCGCAATCGACAGCGCCGTGCGTTCAATATACTGCCATTTATGGCTGTCCTCGGGCAATACGTCCAATGTGCCGCGAGGCGCCTGCGTAATCATATCCATGGGTTATTTCTCTCCTGTAACTAGTTATTTACGCGACAAAAGGGCACATACGTATGTACCCTTATTGCCAAAAATTTATTCAGCAGGATTTACGATGGTACGCCAATCCAAATCGCCACGCTCCAAGCCGTGAATCAGCACCTCAGCGGTAGCGATATTGGTCGCCACAGGGATGCCGCGGATGTCGCACAAGCGAAGCATGTCGTAATCGTTCGGTTCCGACGATTTCACAGTCAACGGGTCGCGGAAAAACAGAAGCAGGTCAATCTCGTTGCAAGAGATGCGTGCAGTGATCTGCTCGCCACCGCCCTGCGTACCACTCATATAACGCGTAATATTTAAGCCGGTAGCCTCTGAAACCAGCTTACCGGTGGTGCCGGTGGCGCACAGATTGTGGCGGCTTAATATTCCGCAGTATGCGATACAAAACTGTACCATCAATTCCTTTTTCGCATCATGAGCAATCAAAGCAACGTTCATTTGAAACCAACCTCCTTGTTATTACAAACGTTTATTACATTTTTTCCAATTTAGCCAGCGGAATATGCGCACCGAGATACCGTTGCGCGATATTCGAAAAACACACCGCGGCGTTACAATCGTTGGGTAACGGCCTGCCGTTGGCGTTTGCCACTGCCACGGATTCGTCCTCAGGAATGATCCCCAACAACTGTATACCGGCCGTGTCGATAATCTCGTCCACGTCCGGCATCGAACCGTCCATCACCTTTGAGGGACGTAGGCGGTTAATAATCAGCCGTGAAGGGATATCGCGGTCCTCCAACAACCGCCCGATAATCTGCGCATCGCGCGCGCACACCATATCGGGAGTTGTCACAACCAGCGCCAGATCTGCCGCCGCCACAGCGGTCTCGAAGCCCCGACCGACACCGGCAGGACAATCAATAATAATCTGGTCGTAATACTTAGTCAGCCCTTGACACAAGGCGCGCATCTCATCGGGACTGCACATCTCCTCCAAGCTGATGGGAGCAGGTAGCACAAACACATTCTGGCATACCGGCGACGGGTAAATTGCCTTAACGGGTTCACAGTTTCCTGCAAACACATCCGCCAAATCAAACATCGTTGCACCGCCGACACCCAGCATCAAATCCAAACTGCGCAATCCGGCGTCTGTGTCAATGAGCAATACACGGCCAACCGACTTTGACAAGGCGTAGCCGAGTCCTGCGGAAACCGTGGATTTCCCTGCGCCGCCCTTGCCGGAAGTGATTACGGTAATACGGCTCATCGTTCTACGCCTCCTTTTTGTAGAAGTTTGCCATAAACAGCCGATTTTAGGTTAGTATATCATAAAAGCAACGGGTTGTAAACAGAAAATTCTTGCAAAATCCGCAAAATTACGGCAAAATTACGCCGTAATCCGTTGGCGGCTCCCCGAGCTGTTTGTTGGCAAAATAAGCATCCAAAACTTCTTTTGCCACTGCCGAAGAAGACGCCGAGGTGCCGCGTTCCATCACGACCGCAATAGCGACCTCGGGATTGTCCGCAGGCGCATACGCAATAAACGTACCGTGGTCCGAGCTGTCACGGATACCGGTCTGCGCCGTACCCGTCTTA